>CAYMHP010000013.1:27681-37865 GCA_964390225.1 uncultured Solibacteraceae bacterium | reverse complement strand
CATGGCATCGGCCACGAACAGGATCTCGACGGGCGTGAGTTGCTCTTTGAGCTGATGCAACTCGCTCATCAGCTGATCGTCGATGTGCAGCCGGCCGGCGGTGTCGACCAGCAGCACGTCGCGTCCGCTTTGCACGCTTTCGCGCCGCGCCGATCTGGCAAGATCCAGCGGTTGCGTCTCGCCGGGCGCACCTTCGTAGATCGGCTGGTTGATTTCGCGCGCGATGATTTTGAGTTGCTCGCGCGCAGCGGGCCGGTAAACGTCCACAGAGACCAGAAGCGGCCGGTGCCCGTTCTTGGAGAGCCAGCGCGCCAGCTTGCCGGTGGAGGTTGTCTTACCGGAGCCTTGCAGGCCCACGATCAGGATTACGCTGGGCGGCTCGTTGGCAAACCGCAGCTTGGATTCGTGGCTGCCGAGGATCTTGATCAGCTCCTCGTGAACGATTTTGATGACCTGCTGGGAAGGCGAGAGCGCGGTGAGCACCTCCTCGCCCATCGCCTTTTCCTTGATGTTCTCGATGAGCTGCTTGACAACCCGGAAATTGACATCGGCCTCGAGCAGCGCCATGCGAATCTCGCGCAGGGCGCCCTCCATGTTTTCGGCCGTGAGTTTCCCCTCGCCGCGCAGGTTTTTGAAAACCCGCTGCAGTTTTTCCGATAGGTTGTCGAACATGAGAAATTACGTGGAGCGGGCGTTCGAGCCTGCCCACTGCGGTTTCCTTATTATAGCGGCTATTCCGGAGGCGGGGCGATACGGATACTGGAAGCGGCCATTTTGCCGGTCCGGTCCATCCCCAGCTCGTAAAAAACGCGCGTTCCGGGGCGGAGATCGGTTGCCAGACCCTCCGCCAGGCGCGACACGTGAAAGAAGATGTCTCGTCCGCCGTCATCCGGGCGGAGGAAACCGAAACCCTTGGCCTCGAAGTAGGTCACTACCGACCCGGCCTGTTCTCCGGAGGGAGCTTCTGCGCCAGACTCGCCCGATTCACCGGCGGCCTGCGGCGAGCGCGCGGTCTTGTCACCGACGCCCTGCTTGATGAGGGCGAGATCGGCTTCGGTCCATTCTGTAGCGGGTTGCTCGGTGGGGATCTTCAGCTCCGGATTGCGCTTCCGGGCCTCGTCAAATAACCGTTTTTGGCGTGCGTTCAAACGAAAAAACCTCGCATCTGGAGCCAGCTACGCCGTAACAGGCGCGGCCTTTTTCCGGCGCGCGCTCTTCTTTTCGGCGGGAGGCTGCCGGTCGCTCTTTTTCAAACTGCCCATCACCATGTTGGTGACGAACTTCTTCTCACCGTGATCGTCAAACTTGATCACAATGCGTTCTTCACTGCTGGACAGGACCGTCCCCAGACCGAATTTCTGATGTTCGACCTGGGCGCCCTGAGAAAAGGTATTGGAAGCCATAGGTTCCTAAACTCTGCTCCTCAAATGGTTTGCGGGGACCGGAAGGTATCGTGGAGACGAGAAAACGCGAGATCAGGCACTTGTACCACAATACGAATCTCTATTGAGTCTAGCAAATGGCGGACCACCCTGTCGAGCGACCTGTGGTCGGCGATAACACTCACCTCGCGGGGGCGATTTTCTCGATTCGACGCGGAATTCTCTTGACAATGTCAACCAATCACCCTATTGTCTATAGACAATGAGGTATATGCAGAGAGTCGATTGGCTCCTTGATTGTAGTGGCCAAAGTCTTCGACCTTCAGCCGCGCGGGCTAGAGTCTGTGAAACGATCCGACCCGCGCCCTCACGGGACGCGGCCGAAGAGCTGGCTGTCAGCCCCGCCCGTCAAGGCGGGGGTTGCAGTCGCGTAACGGGACCCGCGGCGCGCCGGAGACATTTAGCCGGTTATTGGTGCAATCAAAAAGTCCTAGGACGAGTAGACCGCATGTTGAATATTACTGCATCCGAAACTCTGCTTTGCCAGTAGTCTTGTTCTTAGATGTTATGGTGTGCGGCCAGCTCTAGTTACTCGGTACAAGTACTCGACTTACAGCCGTCTCACCCGGTACTGTCTTGTTTCTGCGGCCTCGAAGCCCGAATATTCAAGAATGGACAGGAGGGGGTTCGGAGCTGTGACTCAACAGGAGTAAAACTTGAAGAAGCTTATTCTCTTACTCATCGGTATTGGCTACGCCTCGGCGCAGGTCGGCACCAGCAGCCTCACGGGCCGCATCACCGACGCCACGAACGCAACCATCCCCAACGCTCAGGTAAAAATTGTCAACGAGCAGTCCGGCGCGTCCGCAACGGTTTTCAGCAACGACGAGGGCATCTATCGCGCGACCTCTTTGATACCCGGTGCTTACCGCATCGAAGTGCAGGCGAGCGGCTTCGATTCCGCCGTGCGCCGGAACGTCACCGTGGAAGTCGCGCAGACGCTCGCGGCCGACTTCGCTCTGCAGGTGGGACAGCACACGCAGGAGATCGAGGTGACTGGCGACGTCGCCGGGATCGAGACCCAGACCTCGAGTGTCGGCCAACTTGTCAATCAGAAAATGATCGACGAGCTGCCTATGCCGAACCGCGCGGCAACTTCGCTGGTCAACCTCTCACCCGGGGTAGTCATGATTTCGAGCGGCGAAGGAGCGGAGAATTACCCGGTGTTCGCGGTGGCCGGCGGGCGCGCCCGCAACCAGGACTTCACTCTCGACGGAGGCAACGTAACCAACGCCGTGGGCGTGACCCGGCCTCAGCAGCAGACCAGTCTGCCGCTCGACGCCATGCAGGAGTTCCGCGTCATTTCCAATAACTACTCCGCCGAATATGGGCATTCCACCGGCGGCATTATCGCGCTCTCGACACGCTCCGGCACCAACGAGTTTCACGGCAGCGTGTTCGAGTTCGCCCGCAACAATGCCCTGGATGCGCGCAACTTCTTCGCCGCGCAAACCCCGCCGCTGAACCTGCACCAGTTCGGCGGCTCAGTGGGCGGTCCGATCAAGAAAGACAAAATACACTTCTTCGCGAGTATCGAAGAGACCCGGCAAACCTATGGGACGGCAACCGTGCTCACCGTGCCGACACTGGCCGAACGCGCAGGCGATTTCTCCGGCGTGCGGAATCTGATTTACGATCCGACGACTCTGGTGAACGGAAAGAAGCAGCCGTTCCCGGGAAACGTGATTCCGCAAGCGAGCCTCGACCCCGTCGCGCTGGCCGTTCTTCCGTACATTCCGCTGCCGAACCGAACGCCGAGCGCGGGCGCCTCCACCAACTATGGAGCCAACAGCCACTCCTCGCTGCGGCGCGACATCGCCGTCGGCAAGCTCGATTACAACGCCACCAACAATAACATCTTCACGGCGCGGTATTACATTAACGATTACACGCAGCGCGACGATGGCGCTTATGGAATCTCCGTCGCCGATCCAAACGCAGCCACCACCGATGGCCGCGTGCAGAGTGCTATGGCGAGCTACGTTCACCTGTTCGGACCCGCGACCAGCAACACGCTTTCAGTAAGTTATGACCGCCGTTCGTACATCCAGCAACGCATCGGAATCGGCGAGGGATTCGCGCAGCGACTCGGCCTCGCCAACGTGAGCAGCGCCGCATTCCCCACCTTCAATATCAACGGTTACGCCTCGCTCGGCGCACTGGGGACAGCCAACGCCGCCATCGCGCGGATTCAAACCCCCGTCACCGATACGCAGGTGCTCGATTCGATCGCGCACTTCCGCGGCAAACACGCGCTCAAGGCCGGCGTCGAGTACAGGCGCGGCACCAACCGCGAGGTGGATGATATCTCCTCGTCCGGCCTGCTGGCATTCACGCGGCAGATTACCGATCAGCCGGGAGTCTCCGGAACCGGCGACGCCTTCGCGAGTTTTCTTACCGGCTATGCCAACCAGGCCTCCTTCCAGAAGCTGGACAGCATTCCGTCGCACGCCGCCTACTGGGCGGCGTATGTACAGGACGATTATCGCGTCACCGATCGCCTGACCCTGAATATTGGCCTGCGATGGGAGGTGGAGCTGCCGCGAACGGTGGACGGCCACCGGATGAACGCGTTTGACCCGCGTGCGATCAACCCCGCCTCCGGCACCCCGGGTGTGGTGACGTTTGCGGGATTGAACGGGGTGCCCAGCTCCGCGTTCGATTCCAATTTCACCAACTTCGGGCCGCGCTTCGGATTCGCGTACAAGGCGCCTTTTGCGAAGAGCCTCGTCCTGCGCGGTGGCGCCGGAGTGTTTTATGGACCGATGGTCAGCAACAGCGTGGGGCCGGCGGCATCGCTCGGCTTCGGAGACAATCTGAGCTTGGTCGCGCCCGCGGCGGACAGTACCTGGGCGCTCGCCATGCGCAACGGCTTTCCCGCTTACACGCGCCCGCCGCTCAACGATCCCGGCTTCGGCGCGGTGCCGCTCGGCCAGCCGCCAAAGACGGCCGTCACCTACTTTGACCGCAACCGGCCCGCCCCGATTTCCTACCAGGCCAATTTCGATGTTCAGGACGAAATTGCGCCGGGTGTTGTGCTGGAGGCCGGCTACATCGGCAATGTGAGCCACCACCTCACGGCCGGCGATCTCTCCATCAACGGCGTGCCGCCGCAGTTGCGCGGCCCCGGAAACGCGCAGCTCGTCCGGCCGTTTCCGCAGTTCAGCAACGTGTCTCTGATCAACCCGCCGGTTGGAAATTCGAATTACCAGGCGGGCTTTGTAAAACTCGAGCGGCGCTTCAGCCGGGGATTCTCGCTGCTCGCCCATTACACTTTCTCGAAATACCTGGATGACGCCGCCTCGGCGAACGAGTTCGGCGATCCCGGCAGCTACATGGACGCCTATAACCGGAAACTCGACAAGGGCCTGAGCGGCAGTGACATCCCCCACCGCGCGGTGATCACGCTGCTCTACTCCGTGCCTACGTTCGACCGCAGCCGAATCGTTCACGCGGTCCTCGGCGGATGGCAGATCGGGCTGCTCACCACACTTCAATCGGGCCAGACCTTCACGGTCTTCGATTCCGTGAATCAATCGAACGCATTTCCGGCCGGAACCATGCGCCCGAACTTGGTCGCCGACCCCCGCGCGGGCAGGCAGACGCTGGCGCACTGGTTCAACACCGCGGCCTTCCAGAGCGCGGCGCCATACACGTTCGGCAATTCTCCGCGCTCGGTGCTGCGCGGCGCCTCCTGGAAGAACGCGGACCTGACGCTCTCCAAGAACTTCCACCTCACCGAACGTCTGCGAACCGAATTGCGTGGCGAGTTCTTCAATGTGACCAACCACGCAAACTTCGATCTGCCGGGGCACACCCTCGGCAACGCCGATTTCGGTGTAATCTCCGCGGCCGAGCCTGCCCGCACCGTGCAGGTCGCGCTCCGCCTGGCGTTTTAACCGCGGCCCCGCGGCCGGCAGAAAAGCAGAAGCGCATTTCAATCGCGCGAGTAATCGCGCGGTTCTGATTTCGACCAGTCTTTCGGTTAGAAGGAACCGCGGCATGACTGCCGCGGGTAGAGACGCCGGGAAACCAGTCCTGGTATCCCGGCGCTTCTGATTCAGAGACATCCAGCGCGATCGATTCATCCAAAACAGTCCTAGGTCGCGCAGATCCCCTCTCCTTGAATCGTTGAATATTACAGCAGTCAAATGCTTGTGCAGCAGCACTCTTCTTGTTAGGTGTATGCTGTGCGGCCCACTCTAGTAACTCGGTACAGGTACTCGACTTACCACCGTCTCACCCGGTACTGCCTTTTTCTGAGGCCTCGAACCGGTCAAAATTCAGGCATGGATAGAGGATTTCGGGGCTGCCACTTTAGGCAAATTCGGCTGCTGGCGATCGCTTCAGTCCTCACTCCGACCTTAGGAACTATGGGGTCCACAGCGTCGACTACACAAAGCCTGAACGTGTTCCTGTACCCCGCCGCAAAGCTCGCGCTTCCGGCATCCGTCTCCATGCAGCCGGGAACCAGCCGGTTCAGCCCGTTTCAAGCCACCGTACCTGTCACTTACAGAGTGCGCACGACAACAGGAGGCGGGGGCGCCATTACCCTTCAGGTCACCTCCGATTTCTCGCCGGGCGGCGGGCCGTCGGTGAACAGCGGCGGCCTGACCTATACCTGCGGAAGCGCGACGTTAGGCACGCCGTGCTCGGGATCACAGACTGCTGCTCTCAATTTTCAGACGCCGGTGCTGGCGCTGCCCGCAGGCGCCTGCACCGGAGGCGGCGCGCCGTGCAGCGCGCAAGACCCGAACTCCGTCACTTTGAATTTCGTGTTAGGAGACGATCCGACTTATTCGACGGGCTCTTATTCGGCCCAACTGACTTTCATTATTAGCGCGACTTAGGAGAGAGAGAACCGTATGTCACGATTTCGACTTCTGCTGCTGGTTTCCGCCGCTCTGTCCGTGCTTACGGGCGTAGCCAATGCCCAGTTCAATCCGACGGGAACAACGACTCTGTCGGTGAACGTGGGTTCCGAAGCGGCCATTCAGATCAATACCGGCACCACTGGCCTGACGACCTCGGGCGGCACATTCGCGTCCGACTTCACCGGCCAAACCAGCTTCACGTACAAAATCCGCACCGGCTCGAGTAGCGGCACCGGGTCGGTAACGCTGCAGGTAACGAGCGACTTCAACGCCGGCGGCCCTTCCGTCGCGAATCCGCCTAGCGCGGGCGACAAGCTCGCGTACACATGCAGCCTCACCAGCCCCGCGACGGCTTGCACGGGCTCGCAGACGGCGCTGACTACCGGATCGACTCCTGTGGCCAGCTTCGGCGCGAATGCCAAGTCGGCAAAGGCGGGCAATACGGGTTCGGTCGCCTGGACCCTGACCAACGATCCGGCATATTCTACTGGCACGTACAGCGCGACCGTCACGTTTACGATCGCCGCCACATAGACCTATGGCGCCCTGGATCCTGATCCCCATACTGCTGGCGGGGGGCGCGGCTCGCCCCGTTGCACGCGGGCCACGACCGGTCGTGGTGCAACGCCAACTGGCGGGAACAGACCCGGCGATCACGCTGATCGCCACGCCCGCTTCCATCAGCTTCAGTGCCTCGAACCCCGATTCGGCCGGTGTCCCCGCCAACGCGGTGACCACGATTACCTGGCGCGCGAACGGCGACTCGCGCATGCCCTGGCTTTTGACGATTCAGGCCGATTCGTCGAGTCTTGGAAGCTGCCCCCGTGTTCCGGTTTCGGCGGTCACGGTGACTTGCTCGCAGGCCGCCGTAAGCCACGGCGGGATTGGGATCTGCAGCCCGTCGATGACGCTCGCGGACTCGCCGCGCGTGATCGCCGCCGGAATGGAAGCTGCGGCCAATGCCTCCTATCAAGTGAACCTTGCGTTCACTTTGGCCGATAGTTGGAAATATGTAGCCCAGTTGAATCCGCCATGCTCTTTAACGCTCAGTTACACAGCCTACGTGCCGTAGGCATTCTGGCCGCGGCCGGGGCGCTGGCGGCGGGAAGCGCGCACGCCCAGGTCGGCCTGGGTCTCACCCCCATGCGCGAGGAACTGCGCCTCGCGCCCGGCGGGCAGCATTCGGC
Source organism: uncultured Solibacteraceae bacterium (assembly GCA_964390225.1). Taxonomy (GTDB): domain Bacteria; phylum Acidobacteriota; class Terriglobia; order Bryobacterales; family Bryobacteraceae; genus PSRJ01. Next base: position 30,362 of record CAYMHP010000013.1, on the reverse strand, counting down.
AACGCTGTCGCTGGCGAACGATTCGCCGGAAAAGGTTCGGGTCCTGGCGGAGCCGCTCGATTTTTTCATCGATGCGACCACCACGCCGCAGTTCCGCCGGCAGTGGGCAGCGGAATCTGAGTTCTCCTGCCGTTCGTGGCTGGTGGTCAACCCTATGGAGATGGAACTCGCAGGCGAGTCGCGCATGCTGGTGCGGTACACCATTCGCGTCCCGCAATCGGCCAGCGAGCGCAGCTATCATTGCGCCGTCGGGTTCACCACCCAGCCAGTGGCCGAACAGGTGAAAATCACCGGGCTGCGCACGGCCGTGCAGATCGTGGCCTCGTTCTACGTCGTGGTAGGAAATCCGCAACTGGAAGGCAGGCTGAAAGATCTGAGGCTCGAACCCGTCCCGGATTCCAAAGAGCTGGCCTGGCGTGCGGTGGTGGTTCTGGCGAATCCCGGGCTGATGCACTTCCGGCCGGTTGGAGAACTGGCGGTTCTGGACGCAGCCGGCGCCGTAGTCGAGTCGGCGAAGTTCATACGCATGCCGGTACTGCCGAAACGCGATCAACCTTTTCTGTTTCCTCTGAAACTCGAGCGAGGCCCAGGCAAGTACGTATTGCGTGCTCGCGTCGATCTAGGCGGCAATGAGATCCAGGAAGCCACTGCGGTGGTTCTCGCCGGAGCGGCGGAACCGTAGCCGCGTCGTCTGTGTCGCCGCCTGCCTCCTTTGGGCTACCGTGGCGGTCTGCGGCGAACAGACCCGCGGAGAGGCCGAGATTGCCACGCAGGGCTATTATCTCGGCGGCAATACCCAGAATTTTCTGAACACTTCGGGCGCCGCCGTCCGCTTCCGCGACTTTCTTCCGGGCCTCGGATTCTTCAGCGGCAGCCTCGAAGTCTATGGAGCCCAGAATCGCCTCCAGACGGGCGAGAATTACCTGGAATTGCGCGGCGCCCGGTGGATGGAGCAGCGCTGGACACTCACCGGCGGAGATTTTCGCGCGCCCTCGAACCTGGTAGAGTTCCCGTTCTTTAACCTGTTCACCCCCGAGATCACGGCCCGCGGCTTTCAGGTCCAGATGGGCCGTCCCGACCGCGAATATTCGTTTTTCTTAGGCACAGAAATGCTGGCTGCCGGGCCGCGTGTGCCGTATCGCGTACGCACGCCGCAGACACTGGTCGGCGCCTCGGCGGTGCGCCGGTTCGGACGCTTGCAGTTGGGCACACGGATTCTGCAGTTCTCCGCAGCGCCCGCAGCCATCGATCAGAATCCGTATCTGTTCCCCTACGGGCACGCGCTCAGCATGGTCCGCACGCTCTCTTTGCAGTCCCTGTACGCTCCCTGGAGGCGTCTCAAGTTGTATGGAGAATTGTCGCGGCCGTTTTCGGAATCGAACCGCAACCTGCTTTCGACGCTCGGGGGCCTTGCCTGGGACGGGCCGCGATTTACGTTTCGCGCGAACTATGTACGGCAGGGTTCCTTGTACTTTCCGCTAGCCGGATATTTCGCAGGGGACCGCGCCGGCCCTTTTGGCGAGGCGCGCTACCGTCCCTGGAAACGGTTCGAGTTCTTCGGCTCCGCCAGCCAGTACCGCAACAATCTCGAGCAGGAACCCACGGCGACGTCGCTGCGCAGCACCAGCACCTCGGCGGGTATTACCTTGCTGCTACCCTTGAAATTCGCGGCCACCGGCCAGGTCTCGGCGGTTCGCCTTTCCTCCGCGCCGCCCGGCGAAGACACCTCCGTTTCTCGCAATCGCCAGATCAGCGCCACCTTGGCCCGCAATCTCGGAAGGCACGCGCTCCGCGTCAACTGGCGCGACTTGCGCCTCGACATGCTTCCGCTGCCTCAACGCCAACGCTCCGTCGAAGTGGAAGACACGTACCACTTCAAGCGGTTTTTCATCGGCGGCGCCGTGCGCGGGCAACGGGCCACCGGCAGTGAGAGGCGGAACTCCGTCTACTTCCGCGGCCTCGCGCAGGCCAACATAGGTCGTTTCAATGCGTATGCAAACGTGGAGGTGGGCAACGACCTGGTGAACCGCACCGTGTTCGCCACCAATGCGTACACGACCAGTGTGGCGGGCATGTCGGCGCGCCTGTGGCGCGACTGGAATTTCCAAGGTGAAGTCTTCCGCAACCGCCTCAATATGGATTTCAATCCGGAAAGCATCTTTGTGCTCGAGGGCGGCGGGGTGCCGCTTACTCAGGCGCTCGCCGCGTTGAGCCAGTGGAGCGTGTATTTCAGGCTGAGCAAGCAGATTCGCTGGGGCGGCGGGCTGCCCACCGACAACCTCGATCAGTACGCTGCCAAAGAAGTGCCGCTCATCGGATCGGTCGAAGGGATCGTCTGGCTGCGAACCCTGGCGGGCCGCTCGCCGGCTGCGGGTATTCCCGTGATGCTCGATTCCGGTCGGGTTGTGACCACCGGCCCCGACGGGCACTATCGCTTCGCGGAGGTACCTGAAGGCATCCATGACGTGACGCTATCGGGCCAGGAGTTGCCCGCCGACTACGATCCCGGAGACCTCGCCGCCGGGCGGTTGAGCGTGCAGCCAGGCAAGATTGCGCGCACTGATCTGGAAGTGGTCCCGCTGGTCTCGATCGGCGGTCAGGTGACCGGACCCGAGGGCACGCCGGTCGAAGCCATCGTGATCCGTCTCCTTCCCGGCGAGCGTTACACCACGACGTCCGCC
>CAYMHP010000013.1:13474-27671 GCA_964390225.1 uncultured Solibacteraceae bacterium | reverse complement strand
AGGGCCGTTTTACGTTCTACAACGTGCGCGAGGGCGATTTGGAACTGCTGCTCGACACCGGCACACTCGCCGGCAACGCCCGGCTCACCTCCGACGCGAAGATTCCCATCTCCGTGCGAGTCGGATCCCCTGCCCCGGCGGCGGAGTTTTCGATCGTTTCCCTCTCGACCGAAAAACCGGTGCGCAGAGTGCTCGAGAAGTAACTTCGACAGAATCCATCGACAAACGCCAGCCTGCTAACTTACGCGACGCTGCAACTCGGCCCGCAGACCAGCCGCCGGGCGATTTACCAGGCGCGTCATTTGCTTTTGCTCGCGTCGGGGAAGAATGCCGCAACGCGGTCGTTGAGCGTGAATTCCATTCCCAGCCCTGGATACTGTTTCACCGTCTTTTCGCGCATCTCGGCGGCGCTCTTCGACGCAGCCACGTTCGCATCCCAATCGCGGATGTACTTCTTCATGAAGTCGATCGCCGCCAGGTCGTGCGTCGCGCCGGGACCCTCATGGCCGGGGATGATCGTCGCCGGCTTGAGAGCCGAGATCTGGTCCAGTGTCTTCATCCAATCCTCACGCGCCTTGTCGCGGGGCACACCGAAATATACGTGATCGAATACCGTATCGCCCGCCACCACGGCGTGAAGCGAGGGAATGTAGACGAAGCTATTGCCGGGGCCGTCGCCCTGCACTCCCCCCGTGATCGGAAAATCCTCGCCCTCCAGGGTCAGGGTAGGCGCGGAGAGTTCCTCGGGAAGCACCGGTTCGGGTCCCGGGATGTTATTGCCGTAAGTGGCTACCCAGAACTTCTGCCGCGCCGGCCAAGCGTTCTTCGCAGCGTTGACCGTGGCCGGCAGAGCGACGATTCTCGCCGAGGGAAAAGCCTGGTGCAGCACTGCCAGGCCGAACATGTGGTCGGGATGCGGGTGCGTCACGTAGATGAGCGCCAGGTTTTTTCGGGACTCGAGAATTTCCGCCGCGAGCCGGTGGGCTTCGCTGAGCGTGAACTGCGGATCGATGACGAGCATGTCCCGCTCGCCCGTAATCATCGTGGAGTTCACGTCGTACCCGTTCGGACCACGGCCAGTGTGCACTTTCAACTGAAACTTGGATTGGGCGCTTGCGGCCGCGGCCAGCGCCAGAGCGGTTGTGAGGAAGCGAAGAATCATAGATGAATTGTATACAGGAGCCGTTGCCGGATGCGGCCGCTCCGTCGGTGTTTAGAAAGTGAACCTCAGCACCAGGTCTCCGGTTCGCGGGGGCTGCGCGAGGTTGGCCGTGCTGATGAACCCGAACCCGCCCACCGGGCGTGCCGTCGGGCTTCAGAAATAGCGGCACTCCGGGAACCCGCGAGTAGGTCGTAGAGCGGAACAGCACCGAGCAGCTCGCGGCGGTATACTTCAGCTCTAAACTCTTCGCCGTTGGCCGAAGAGAGGAGATAGTGAACCGCTGCGTCCACACTTACGCCAGAGGCCTGCTGGTTGTCGGATCGGCCCTCGTGGCGCTGGGCGACTTCGCGCCCGTCCGGGCGCAACGCACGGGAAGCACTACGCTAATGGTTCGGGTGGCCCCCGAAAGCTATCTCAATCCGTCCCACATCGATCTGCATTACACGATTTCGGGGGATGGCTCGGCCGATATTACCAGCCAGAGCCACAGCATCGCGGCGTGGGTGCGGGCGGCGCCGGGCCAGCAGATCCGGTTAACGGCGCGATTCGTCCCCGCTGCCGGAGTGCCGGGCGCCAGCCCAGTGATCCGGTGGGCCGGCGCTCCCGTGCTCGCCACCCTCGGTGGACAGGCAGGCACCTGCACGGCCGGAACGGCCGAGGCCGGAGCCACCGTTGAACTCGTCAGCGGCTGGCTGCGCTCCGGAACTCTCACGTGCGCGGTGACCTTCTCTCTGGCATCTCCGCGGGCCCTCCCGCCCGGCGACTATCGCGTGGGCGTCGATCTCAGTCTCTTCTCCGAATAACTCCTGTTCCTGCTGGCAAAACGTTTGCACATCTGCTGCGGTGTTTTGCGATTGGTAGCTGATGTGGAATGAGAATGTTGGGTTTACACGCCGGTTTCGAAGCGCGCGCGTGCCAAACGCTCACACTGGTGTGGCGATCGGGCATCACCCGGCCGCTCGAAGAAAAACGATAAGTGCTTGCTATAATTGAGTGTTAATTCCGCAATCGTGACGCGTCCTCATCTATTTTGCCCATGAAGTGTATCTCGATTCTGTTTTTCTCCGCGGCAATGACATTTGCCGCAGATTTTACAACCGGACAGGCGGCCAGGGCGGTCATCGGACAGGATACGTTTACCACCCAGGACAACACGTCGACCGCCGACGTGGTCGGAGGCGTGAGCGGCCTGGCGTACGCGAACGATACTCTGTTCGTTGCGGACTCGAACCGCGTCTCGGCCAGTCCCTTGAATCACCGGGTTCTCATTTATAAGAACCTGTCGTCGATGCTGCCGGCTCCCACCGCCGAGTTGCAATACGACCGGAAATGCCCCGTGTGCCTGGGCACCGCCACGGTGGTGCTGGGCCAACCGGACTTCACGACAACGACGGAAAACGTTCCGGCCACCCAGCAGGATCTCCGCTTGCCGACAGCCGTCGCCTCCGATGGAGTGCACCTGGTGGTGGCCGATACGAACCACAACCGCGTGCTCATCTGGAACAGCATCCCCACGGCCAACGATCAACCGGCAGACGTAGTGGTGGGGCAGCCCGATTTTCAGAGCAGCGGAATTCCATCGGCCAACACTCCGACGGCAAAGTCCATGCGTGGACCGCAGGGAGTCTGGATTCAAAGCGGAAAGCTTTACGTCGCCGACACGCAGAATAACCGCGTGCTGATCTACAACCGCATCCCGACGGCAAACGGCACGGCAGCTGACGTCGTGCTGGGGCAAACAAATTTCACCACGTTCGCGGAGCCCGACCTGACTCAGCAGAAGACCGGCGCGCTGCCGAACAACCTGCTGAATCCTGTGGCCGTCAGTTCCGACGGCACTCATCTGTTTATCGCGGACTTGGGCTACAACCGCGTGTTGATCTGGAATACGATCCCTACTACCAACGATGCTCCCGCCGACGTGGTGATCGGCCAGCCGGACATGAACAGCGCGACGGCCAATAACTCTTACACACTGGACAGCAGCAATGTGGAGCATCCGGTGCTGTGCACCATTTCCAACGGCACCGACGCGAACAACAATCCCCTGTATCCGGCGCACTGCAATTCCACACTGAGTTTTCCGCGCTTTGCCCTGTCGGATGGAACGCGGCTTTTTGTTGCCGATGGCGGCAACGATCGCGTCCTCGTTTTCAACCAGATTCCCACCCAGAATGGCGCGTCGGCCGATTCCGTCATTGGCCAGATCGGCGGAGATGTGAACCAGGCGTCCGATGCCGCCGATTCGCTGCGCAGCCCCATGTCGCTGGCGTGGGACGGCACCAATCTTTACGTAAGCGACGCATACAATCGACGCATTACGGTGTACTCGGTGGGGGAGAACGCGATCCCCTATGCCGGTGTGCGCAACGCCGCCAGCTTCGACATTTTCGCCGTGGGGACTGTAGCGCTGAGCGGCACGATCACGGAAAACGACACCGTCACCATCACGATCTGCGGCAATGCCCCGGCAGGTACGACTTGCGTTAGTCCCAGCGCAACCACGACGACTACGTCGAGTTCCACCTCGAGTTCCAGCAGCAGCACCACGACCAACCCCGCTCCAGCGCCCGGCACGGTCAAGGGAACCGACTACTCCTACAAAGTCCAGAAGAACGATGGCTTTAATGACGTCGTCAACGGACTGGTCGCGGCCATTAACGCCAAGGGCGGAGATCCCAACGTCTTTGCTGCCGCTGACCTGCCGATCGAGACCGTGGTGCTGACCGCCAAACAACCCGGCGATACGGGCAACAATGTCGGCTACGTCGCATCCGTTTCGACCAACGCGACCATTGCCGCAAGCGTATCGGGTGCGAACCTCACCGGCGGCGGCGACGCAGCGAAAATCGCGCCAGGAACGGTCGTCTCAATCGTTGCGACTAATGGCCACAATCTGGCCTTCAGTGAGGCGAGGGCGGATCTTTCAAAGGACACGCTGCCGACTACGCTGGCCAACACCCAGGTTTATTTGAATGGGATTCAGGCGCCCCTGTTTTACGTGTCGCCCACGCAGATTAACGCGCAAATCCCCTGGGAGCTTCTGCAGACCAGCAGCATCAACGCCTATGTGCGCTCGGTGCGCAGCGACGGATCCGTGATGGTCACGACCCCGGTCGCGATCACGCTGGTCGACCAGAACCCGGGGATTTTCACGCAGGGGGCAGCCACCGGGACCTTGCGCCCGGGTGTCATCCTGCACGGGTCCAGCAGCGCCACCGGGGTCGTCTCGATCGACGGAACCGTGCAAGCCGGCGACATCGCCACCGTAAACATCGAAGACCGTGCCTACTCCTACACCGTGCAGAGTGGCGATACGCTCGATTCCATCCGCGACAACCTGGTCAACCTGATCAACGCGGATCCGAAGGTGAGCGCCACGGCAGCGTCGGCCTTCGACCGCATCGTCCTCAAGGCCAGAATTCCCGGCCCGGACGCCAACGGACTTGCCTACACGACGAGTTCGACGGGAGCGCCTGGGAAATCGGGCGCGCAGGTCAGTTTGACGCCTTTCACCACCGGCCTTTGCTGCGCGAATGTCGCCGGCAGCGCGGTCACTGCCGATAATCCGGCAATTCCCGGCGAAATTATCCTGGTCTACGCGACCGGTTTGGGGCTGCCGCAACTCAACGACGAGATCAAGCCGCTGATCAATACGGGCCAGAAGTATCCGCTGGGCAGCCCGGCCACCACTCCGCTGAACTTCGTTTCCTCGCTGGCGGGCAACAAGACGGCGAATGTGCTCTCGGCAACCTTGAAGCCCGGTACCGTCGGAACGTTCGAGGTGATGCTGCAACTGAACAGCGACATGCAGACGGACCCGCTGACGCAGCTCTACATCGCGCAGTCTTATTACGTGAGCAATATCGTGACGTTCCCGGTGTTCAATCCAACCCAGTAGACGCGGGCTGCATGTAAATCTCCCGCACGCGGTCGCGAATAGCGGCAGGAACCAGGTGTTCCCAGGGCTCTCCGCGCAGAATGCGCTCGCGGACTACGGTGGCGGAGATGTCGTCCAGCCGTCGGGGGACGTCCAGGCACGCAATGGACCCGGCGATATCAGGCGGTGCGTTGTATTCCCCCTGGCGTGCCGCCACTAGCAGGTCGAATTCCCGGAGCATCTCGGCGAAAGCACCCGCCTGGCCGTAATCCCAGCCGGCAATCCGTTCCGCGGCGTCCCTCCCGCAGAGGAACGTCAGCCGGACCTGGGGGCCGTAGGTCTCGCGGCATTCGCGCGCAATTTCCAGGAATAAACCGCGGTCGCTCGCCGCTACCGAAAAGGCGGCGTCACCGCCTACCGCCGCGGTGAGGAGTTCCAATCTTTGCTCGAAAGACGCACCGGCATACTCCTTATGGGGGAAAACGCGCGGCAGCACGAAAAGCACCTCGTCGCAGTGACGCCGGGCGGCATCCGCCAGAGCGAGGTGGGCAATGGTGAGCGGGTTAAAGGTGCCGGGCAGAATTCCGAGCCGAGCAGGAGAGACTGCCGGCCGACGAAAGAACTCCATCGAACCCTATCGTAAGCTGGCGGGCGCGCCGCGGAGGAAACAGAGTTACAGGTCCTATGCGCGAATTTCCGCAATGCAGCCGGCCGCGGGGATTGTTACACCCACAAAACACGAAGGGCGCGAGATTTCTCCCGCGCCCCGAGGTGGTCCAGTCGGTTAGGCTGCGTTGGCAAGGAGTTCGTCGATGCTATCGCCGGCATCACCCTCGAATTCGTGACGGTCGGCGGCCTCCTGGCACCGGATGCAGAACTTGGTCCACGGTACCGCATCGAGCCGTTTTGGCTTAATGTCTTCTTCGCAGTGCATGCACACGCCGTAGCTGCCATCAGCGATCCGGGCCAGCGCGCTTCGCACGTTGCGCAGCAGGTTCGATTCCCGGTCTAGGTTCCGAATGGCGAGTTCGCGCTCTCCGGCAAGCTGCACTTCGTCAAGGGCGTCCGGGGTCTTCTCGATCGCGATGTCCTCCCGATTGCGAAGCCCCGCGGAGAGCTCGGCCTGTTTGGCCTCCAGCATGGCTTTGTATTTGTCGAGTTCGGTCTGGTTCATGTCCATCTCCCTTCGTAAGCGGGTTATTCTTTATATTTGTTATCTTTAGCGGTGTTTTGTCCGCATGAGTATAGACGGAAAACCAGGGCAAAAGTTTCACGGCTTTTGTCCCCCTCGTTGGGGCTATCTTTCGTCGTATTCTCACCCAACCTCATCCGCACGAGACCATAGGTCAGCAATCTCGGTGCCAAACTGCGTCTGCGCGCCTTTTGGCACCGTTTTCCACCTCAAACGTGAGCCTGCTCTCCCTCATCGGCGGGAATGCTACTATCTCTCTTCTACTTGGAAAAAAAAGCCAGCAAACGCGCGCCTGCCGGCAGCCGGCCCACTCTGTACGTCTCGGCCGCATGTAGTTTTTTCGTTTTGGCAGGGCTGGCGTTTGTTCCGCGCCTGGGCCTTCAAAACGACGAGGCTCTCTTCGCATGGCCGTTGTTTGAGCCGCGGGGCGGCCTCTACACCGTGTCAATCGGCCGACACCGACTCGTCCTGATGCTGTTGACCTACCTGGGAACGCTCAAAACAGCGATCTACAAGTTTCTGTTCCAGTGGTTTGGCACGAGCATCTGGACGATTCGCGTTCCGATGCTGCTGGCCGGAGCGGCAAGCGTCTGGCTGTTCTACCTGTTCCTGCGAAGGGCCGCGGGGGAACGCGCCGCTCTGATCGGCAGCGCGCTTCTGGCGGTCGACCCGATCTACCTTCTCACCAGTGGCTTCGATTGGGGGCCGGTGGCCTTGCAGCATCTTCTGCTGATCGCGGGCCTGCTGCTGGCGATGCGATTCTGGCAGACCCGCGAGGCCTGGTCGCTCGCCGGCGCCTTCTTCCTGTTCGGACTGGCGACCTGGGACAAGGCACTGGCCATATGGACGCTCAGCGCGCTGGGCATTTCCGGCCTTCTTCTCTTTCCTCGTCAGATCCTCAGCGTCATTCGGAGCCGCTATTTCGCGCTGGTCTTCCCGGCATTCGCGCTGGGGGCTTTGCCCCTGATCGTCTATAACCTGGACAGCGGGCTGTCAACCTACCACTCCACGGTCTCCTGGGACAAGGCCAGTGAGGTGGAAAAAAAGGCGCATATCCTGCGCATCACTGCCGAGGGCTCGGTGCTGTTCGACTGGATGGTCAGCGAAGACTGGCAGACGCCACACCCCCACCAGCCGCACGGGGCGATCGCGCAGGTCTCAGCCGCATTCGCCTCGCTCACCGGACATCCGCGGCGGACGCTCACGATTTACGGGTTCTGCGCCGCCCTCCTGCTCGCTGCTTTTTCAGCCCGAGGGGCAGCGCTCCGGGGCGTCCTCTTCGCGCTCCTGGTAATGGCGATAACGTGGGTGCAGATGGCGATCACGGTCAACGCCGGCGGCAGCGCCCATCATTCGATTCTGTTGTGGCCCTTTCCGCAAATGGCGATGGGGATCTCGTTTGCGGCGGCGTGGCGCGGGCTCGGCCGCGTGGGGCCGCCTCTCGCAGGCGGCCTGGTGGCGGTGCTCCTCGCCTCGAACCTGGCCGTCGTGAACCAGTATTATGTGCGGGCCGCGCGAGACGGCGGCGCCATCAACTGGACGGATGCGATCTTTCCGCTGGCCACCTACCTGAAGGGCATTCCCGCGAGCGAGGTGTTTTGCGCCGACTGGGGGATTCTCGACGGGTTGCGGCTGCTCGACCGCGGAAGGCTGCCGCTTCGGGTGGGGACGGATCCGCTCTCGAATCCGAAACTGCGCCCCGAGGACCGGCAAATCGTGCAGAGCTGGCTTTCGGGCGCCAATCCCGTCTTCGTCACGCATACCGCTCGATTTGAGTTCTTCCAAGGTACGAGTGCCAGATTGCTGGCAGTTGCCGAGGAATTGGGTTACCGGCGCGACATTTTGGCAACCGTGCCGGACAGTTTCGGTCGCCCCACCTTCGAGGTTTACCGGTTTCGCAAGAGCCCTTAGGCGGGTGGTAGTCGGATTGCGAATCCAGAAGCTTCCGCGGCCATTTTCAACAAGTTAGCGATCGCTGGCTGCGGAGTTTTCGGGAGAGTGGGGGATATGGCGCAAGACGACCGGCTTCGAAGTCACGCGTTCACCAGAGACCTGTCCGAGGAGGAACTCAGTTGGCTGAGCGCACTGGCAACCGAAGTCAGCTTCGACGAAAACCAGGTGATCCTATCGGAGCGCGCGCGTTCGCGGTACCTGTACCTGCTGGTCTCCGGGAGCGTGGTGGTCGAAATGTGTTCACCGCGGTGCGCGGTTTGCGTGCAGGCGTTGGGGCCGGGCGAGGTCTTCGGCTGGTCGTCGCTGGTTCCGCACCACGACACGCTTTTTCGTGTCCGAGCGCGGGAGCATACCTTGGTATTACGAATGGATGGCCAAGCCCTGGCGCAGTTGTGCCAGGCGGAACCCCGGCTGGGAGCCGCGCTTCTGCTGCGAGTTCTACGCCTGGTGGCAGATCGCGTCACAGCCACCGAGGAGCGTTTTGCGGAGATGTGCGGGGTGCGGGTCAACTCCTCGGTTCCGGTTGCAACTGTGACATAGCAGTTGCGACATTGCTTCTCGATTCCTTATACTTAGTGCGTCACCTCCCTGAAGCACAATGAGCACACAAAGCGCAGCCATCGCGACTTCGACCAATGTGTCTGAGACGGCCTGGGAATCGATCCAGGGCGCATACGATCTACAGGTGCATGTGGCGCCCGATATCATCGCGCGCCGCATCGACGACCTGGGACTGGCGAAGGAGTTTCTGGCGCGCGGTCTCAAAGGCTTTGTTCTGAAGTCGCACTACATGTCCACAGCGGAGCGCGCGAAAGTCGTCACCGCGGCGGTACCTGGAATCGAGGCATACGGCGCCATCACGCTCAATCATTCGGTGGGCGGCTTGAATCCGGTAGCGGTTGACATCGCCGGACGCTCGGGCGCGAAGATCGTCTGGTGCCCCACCGTCGACGCGGAGAACGAGACCGCCGGCCTGCCGACCGGCGGCAACAAGAAGCTGCCGTTCTGGGCGGAAATCCAGCGGGAGATCTCGGCGATGGGGATTTCGCCGCCGCGCATGACGGTGCTCGACGGCGACGGGCAGCTCACACAAGCGACGCGCGCCTGCATCGAGCTGATCGCGAAGCACGATATGGTTCTCGCCACCGGGCATCTCGGCCGCAAAGAGATTTTCGCTCTGGTAAAGACCGCGCGCGAGATGAAGGTGCGGAAGGTGCTGGTCACGCACGCGGAGTTTCCGTCACAGAATCTCACGGCGGAGGAGCAAGTGGAACTCGCGGATCTGGGCGCGATTATCGAGCACTGCTTCACCACCATGCACACGGGCAAAGCGCCCTGGGCCACCGTGATGGACAGCATCCGCAAGGTAGGCCCCGAACGCTGCATTCTGTCGACGGATCTCGGCCAGACGATCAATCCGCCGGTCTCGGAGGGATTCGCCATGTTTGCCCAGACGCTGCTGGATGGCGGTTTCCAGGCGCCGGACATCCGCCGGATGGCGGTAACCAATTCGGCCGCGTTCTTAGAATAGGCTGAGAAGATAGAGAACGCTTCTCGCGATTAGTGCACTGACATGACCCACAAAATTGTTCGCCGTATTCCCCGCCCCGATGCCGAGCTGGTGCGTGTGCTCGGGACCGCCGGAGTTGCCACGGTTCACGAGGCGCAGGGCCGTACGGGCCTCATGCGTCCTTACATGCGGCCGATCTACCCGACTGCGCGGCTTGCTGGCCCAGCGGTAACGGTGTCCTGCCAAGCGGGCGACAACCTCATGATTCATGCAGCCATCGCCGTGTGCCAGCCGGGCGATGTGCTGGTGGTGGTAACGACCTCGGAATCGACCGATGGGATGTTCGGCGAGCTGCTGGGCGTCTCCTGCCAGGCCCATGGGGTTGCGGGCCTGATCATCGATGCGGGCGTGCGGGACACGGCCGAGCTGACCGCCATGAACTTCCCGGTATGGGCGAAGGCGATTTCCTCGCAGGGTACGGTGAAAAGCACGGCCGGCGACGTGAACATTCCGGTGGTTTGCGCGGGAGCTATGATATATCCCGGTGACGTGATCGTTGCCGACGCCGATGGTGTAGTGGTAGTGCCGCGCGAGGAGGCCGCGCAGGTGGCGGAAGCCAGCCAGCAGCGCCTCGCCAAAGAAGAGAAAACGCGCGAGCGATTGCGCAAGGGCGAGTTGGGATTGGATTTTTACGGCCTTCGAGCCAAACTGGGTGAGCTCGGCGTCGAGTTTGTGGACGAGGCCGATAGCAAGACAGCCGGAAAGTAAGGGCAGGCAGGCCCGGACCTGCGCTGCATCGGGCAGGCGCAAGCCCGCCCCACATGCTATGCAAGAAACCCCCGTGATTGGTTTCGTTGGTTTTGGCGAAGCCGGCTATCACCTGGCCAAGGGCCTGCGGGAAGCCGGCATTGAGCAGACTCTCGCGTTCGACATTCACACCCACACTGGCGGGCTTGGCGAGAAGATCCGGCGGCGCGCCGAGGAGACTGATACGCGACTCGTCGGTTCGAATGGCGAGTTGGCCGGAGCGGCGGAGATCATCCTCTCGACTGTCACGGCGAACCAGGCCGTAGTGGCAGCGGAGCAGACTGCGCCGCACCTCGAGCCGCGGCACTTCTACGCCGATTTGAACTCGGTTTCGCCGGGACTGAAGCAAGCCATCGAGCAGACCGTCGCCGCCACGGGAGCGCGGTTCGTGGAGGTCGCGATGATGGCGCCGGTTCCGCCCTACAACCAGCGCGTGCCGATTCTGGCGGGTGGCGCGGCAGCGGTGGAATTCGCCGAGCGGATGCGCCGCTTCGGCATGAACATCGAAGTGGCGTCCGACCAGGTGGGCACGGCTGCGGCGACGAAGATGTTTCGCAGCATTATGGTGAAGGGTCTGGAGGCGCTGATCACCGAGTGCGTGCTGGGCGCGGGCCGCTACGGAGCGGAGAAGCGGGTGTTCGCTTCACTGAAAGAGACGTTCCCGGGAATGGATTGGAACGCCCTGGCCGACTACATGGTGGGCCGGGTGGTGGAGCACGGAGAACGGCGCGCGCGGGAAATGGAAGAGGTCGCCGAGACGCTGCGGTCCATCGGGATCGAGCCCATCATGGCGGAGGCCACCGTCCGCCGCATGGACTGGAGCGCGAAGCTCGGATTGAAAAAACATTTCAAGGGCGGGGCGCCCAAGAACTATCGCGAGCTGCTGGACGCCGTCGCCGAGCTGGACGAAAGACAACTGGCAGTCAAATCGAATTCGAACTGAGGAAGAGATATGAAGATAGGCGTTGCGGGGCAAGGCGCATTCGGCATTAAGCATCTGGAAGCGATTCAGAACATCCCGGGCATCGAAGTAATCACGCTGAGCGGCGGCAACCAGGAGGCTACGGCCGAGGTTGCGAAGCGGTTCAAAATTCCTCACTACACGGGCGACCTGGCGGAGAGCCTGAAGCAGCCGGGGTTGGAGGCGATGATCCTGGCCACCCCGACGCAGATGCACGCGAAACAGGGCGTGCAGTGCATGCGCGCCGGCAAGCACGTGCAGATCGAGATTCCGATTTCCGATTCGCTGGTCGACGCCGAGACGCTGCTCGAGGCGCAGAAGGAGACGGGCGTGATCTGCATGGGCGGCCACACGCGGCGATTCAATCCCAGCCATCAGTGGGTTCACAAGCGGATTGTGAAGGGCGAACTGAAAGTACAGCAGATGAACGTGCAGACCTACTTCTTCCGGCGCACGAACATGAACGCCGCGGGGAAGCCGAGGAGCTGGACGGACCATCTGCTGTGGCACCACGCCTGCCACACCGTGGACCTGTTCCAATACCAGACGGGCGAAAAGGTATCGGAGTGTTACGGGGTGCAGGGTCCCTATCATCCCGAGCTGAAGATCGCTATGGATATGGGAATCCTCCTGAAAACTCCATCGGGCGCGGTCTGCACGCTTTCGCTCTCGTTCAACAACAAAGGCCCGATTGGGACGTTCTTCCGCTACATCTGCGATAACGGCACGTATCGCGCGTACTATGACGACCTGGTGGACGGCGAGGAGAACAAGATCGATCTCTCGCAAGTGGATGTTTCGATGAACGGCATCCAGCTGCAGGACCGCGAATTCTTCGCCGCCATCAAAGAGAATCGCGAACCGAACGCCAGCGTGCAGCAGGTGTATCCGGCGATGGTGGTGCTGGACCGGCTGGAGAAGTTCATGACCGGCTCCGGCGAGCGGCGGGCCGCAGGCTAACAGCGCCGTGCGGGTATTATGGGGAAGTTGTAGGGCAGGTTGGCAACCTGCAGCGGGAGCCATCCCGCCCCACGATTTAGGAATATCTTATGGACAGATCTGAAGCTTACGCCGACATTCCGGGCACGTACCTTTTCGATAAGAGAGCGTGCGCCAAGGGGTACCACGTCAACAACTTTTGCATGTCGCTGATGAAGGAGGAGAACCGCAAGAAGTTTCTTGCCGACCCGGCGACCTATCTGAACGACTACCCGCTGACCGAAGCGCAGCGCCGCGCGATTCTCGAGCGGGACTGGCTGGGAATCATCAAAGAGGGCGGGAACATCTATTACGTTTCGAAGCTGGGCGCCACCTGCGGTCTGACGTTCGAAGACCTGGCGGCCTCCATGAGCGGCATGAAGAAGGAAGATTACCGCAAGATGATGCTCTCCGGCGGCCGGCCCATCGCAGGCAATCGCAGCAGGGCCGAGAACCGGAATCTCACACAGGAAGAGAATCGCTAATGGCTCAGATCGTTGCCGGTGTCGGCTGTTCGCATGTTCCTGCTATTGGAGCCGCGATCGACCTGGGAAAGACCCAGGAGGACTATTGGAAACCGCTGTTCCAGGGTTTTGAACGGGCCAAGCAAGTGATGGCCGAGATCAAGCCCGATTTGATCATTGAGGTTTACAACGATCACGGCACGGCCTTCTCGCTGCAATACATTCCGACGTTCGCGTTGGGCGTGCAGCCAGAGTTCCAGCCAGCCGACGAGGGCTGGGGGCCGCGGAAAGTGCCGGTGGTCAAAGGCGATCCCGATTTTGCCTGGTACCTGACCGAATCGCTGATCCTCAGCGAGTTCGACATGACCATCATCAACGAGATGACCGTCGACCACGGTCTGACGGTTCCGCTTTCGCTGATGTTCGGCCAGAGAGACGCATGGCCGTGTCCCGTGATTCCGCTTCCCGTAAACGTCGTGACCTATCCGCCTCCGACCGGGAAGCGCTGCTTTGCGTTGGGCCGCGCGATCGGCAAAGCCGTTCGGGAATACGACAAAGATATGCGCGTGGTGGTCTTCGGAACCGGCGGCATGTCGCACCAGATCCATGGTGAGCGCTGCGGGCTGATCAACCGCGCCTGGGACCAGAGGTTTCTCGATCGGCTGGGCCCGAACCCGCAAGAACTGGCCACCATTCCGCACATGGAGTACGTGCGGGAGGCCGGCGCCGAAGGCATCGAGATGGTGATGTGGCTGATCATGCGCGGCGCCTTGAACGACGAGGTGGAGGAGGCATTCCGCTTCTACCACGTGCCTGCGTCGAACACCGCCGTCGGCAGCATCATTCTAAAGAACAAGAATTAGGTTGCGGGAAGCCTTCGGCGCAGACGGTTAGCCTGGATCATCTTTTCCGGCGAATGCGTTCCGATACGTCCTTCCGCTCAAGCTTTTTAAGCAGCAGGGCTCTATCCTCCGCTAAATAGGCCGTTCTCGCGTGCGGCTCTTGATGAAACTTGCCCGGCACGTCGCCTAAGCCTAGAATTGAGGAAGATACTTCGATAAGGGACCGATTGATGTTTCGGAAGATCACATCTTTCGTTGTGGCCGTCAGCGTTATGCTCCTCTTGCAATTCGCCGACTGCTACGCCATGTCCCTCGACCAGAAGTCAATGCAGTGCTGCCACCACATGCCCTGCAATCCGGCGAACAAGGCTCACGATTGCTGCAAGCACATGGTCTCGGCGCAAGCTCCAAGTGCGCTTCCGGTCGTTCATGCTCCTTTCGTCGCACC
>CAYMHP010000013.1:0-13464 GCA_964390225.1 uncultured Solibacteraceae bacterium | reverse complement strand
GTTGCGGTTGATTGGGTTCCTCTGGCCGAGGTGGAGCAGACCGCGCAGGTAGCTTGGCCCGGCGTTGATCCGCCGCAGCACTCTCCGCCGCCACTCTACATCGTTTACGCTTCCCTCCTGATTTAGACCGCCCTCCTGAAGAGCGTGGTGCGCTTTGACGCGTCGCGTTGCCGTATTTCCGTTCCCACAACACTTTTCTTAATACGGCCGACCCTCGCTTGACCCGCTTGTCATGAGCGGGGAGGCGCATTTTTAGGAGGCTTTAGATGATTTCACTTTTCCAACGAATGGGTGAGCCCCGCCGCGTCGGGAGCGTCGCATATGCCGTGACGGTTTCGGCACTTCTCGCCGTCTCCTGCTTCGCGCAGGATGCCGACGCCGCGCACAAACACGCGCCGCCTGCGACATCACTATCCGAACTCCTGAAGGAGGCGGAGCAGAACAGTCCGCAAATCCGGGCAGCGCAACAGGGCACGCAAGCGGCAAAAGAGATGCCTGCGCAAGTCTCCGCGCTTCCGGACCCGACGTTCCAGCTTCAACAGGTCAACGTGGGAAGTCCACGGCCTTTTGCCGGCTACACCAACAGCGAATTCGCGTATATCGGCCTCGGGGCTTCGCAGGACATTCCATATCCGGGCAAGCTGAAGCTGAAGGGTGAGATCGCAAAGCGAGAGGCAGACATCGCAGGAAGCCGTGCAGATTCGGTCTCGCTGAACGTCCTCGCCGAAATCAAAACCGCCTATTACCAGCTCGCCTACCTGTCTCAGACCCTCGACATTCTTACGAACGACCAGCAACTCCTGCGCCAGGTCGAGAGAGCGGCGGATGCGCGCTACCGCTCCGGAATGGGCAATCAGCAGGACATCCTGCAGGCGCAGGTGCAGCAGACCAAACTCCTGCGCGACATTTCCATGCACCACCTCGAAGAGGGTAAGCTTCAGGCCCGCCTCAAGCAGCTTGTCAATCGTCCGCAATCATCTCCCGACATCCGGCCGGTAGCGCTCAAGGAAACGTCGCTCCATATGAGCTTCGACGATATCCTCGCCTCAGCGGAATCCCAAAATCCCGACCTCGCCGCCACGCAGCACACCATCGATCGCAATGCGCTCCAGGTAGACGCCGCACGCAAGGACTTCAGGCCCGATTTCAATATTCAGGCAATGTGGCAGCGGACCGATCCCACGCAGTTCCGAGCCTATTACCAGATCACCTTCGGTGTGAAGATCCCGCTTCACTACAGCAAGCAGCGCGCCGAACTCGCGCAGGCCCAAGCGGAGTTGAGCCATGCGCGTAGCGACCGCGAAGCGCAATCGCAGCAGCTCGCAGCAGACCTCCGGCAGCAGTATGTCATTGCCGAGCAGAGCGCCGAATTGCTCAAAATCAATCGCGAGGGACTTATCCCCGAAGCACGCACCGGATTCCAGGCCGGGCTCGCCTCATACCAGAACAACCGGCAGGATTTTCAGCCCTTGCTGAATTCATATCTCGACATCCTTCGGCTCGAACAGGAGAACCTTCAGACGCTCGCTGACCACGAGACTGCCATAGCGCGGCTTGAGCAAATGACGGGATTATCTCTTGCCGCCGACACGAAGGAAAAGGAATAGTCATGAAGACCTACCGCACTGCGTTCCTCGTTGCCGTGGCAGGAAATGTGCTTCTAGCCGGAGCACTTGCTTTCTTTTGGTGGCGCTCTCATGCCGGGGAAGGAACGACGCTCCGCGCAGCGCTCCCCGAAGCTATCCGCTCCGTCTTGCCGGAGAGCTTGCAACCGGCACCGCAGACTACGGCTTCGCCCGTCCCGGCCGTCGTTCCAACAGAGCCTGCATTGGTACCGGTGCAAATATCGCCGCAGCGTCTGCAGAGTATCGGCGTGAAGCTTGGGCGCGTTCAGCGCAAAGAGATCGCTGACCAAATAAACACGGCCGGCAACGTTGCACTCGACGAGACCCGTCTGTCGTACGTGCAGGTGCGGTTCCCCGGCTTTATTCAGAAGGTCTTCGTTGACGCTACTTATCAATACGTGCGCAAAGGCCAGCCGTTATTCACGCTCTACAGCCCGGACATCGTCGCCACCGAGCGCGAGTATCTTGTCGCGCGGCAAAACCAGAAGGAAGTCGCGAACAGCAGCGTCCCCGGAGTGGCATCTGGCGCCGCGTCGCTTCTGCAAGCTGCTATCGAGCGCCTGAAACAGTGGCAGGTCCCCCAAACCGAGATCGACCGCCTCGAAGCGACGGGCGACGTTGGACAAGAAATCGAAATCGATTCTCCCGTCTCCGGCTATATCACCGACCGTAAAGCCTACCCGAGTACGGCGGTACAGCCCGACATGCGACTTTATGCCATTGCCGACCTTTCAACCCTGTGGGTCAACGCCCAAGTGTTTCAGAACGACCTTGCGCAAGTGAAAGTCAACGCGCCTGCGTCCATCACCGCCGACACGTATCCAGGACGGTCCTTCACGGGCCGCGTCGATTTCATCTACCCCGACGTGGACATGGCCACACGCACGGCGCGCGTGCGCATCGTGCTCCAGAACCCCGACCCGCCGTTGTCTCCGGGGATGTTCGTGAAGGTCTCGTTCAAGTCGCCAATGGGCGAGCAACTCATCATTCCGGCGACCGGCGTCCTTCAATCGGGGACGCGGCAAATCGCTTTCGTGAACCGCGGCGACGGCTATCTCGAACCGCGCGAGGTCCAGCTTGGGAACCGCGTCGGCGACGATTTTGTCGTCCTCAAGGGCCTCAAGGCAGGCGAGCAGATCGTCACCTCTGCCAATTTCCTAATTGATTCAGAGAGCCAGTTACAAGCTTCGCTCGGATCGTATGCCCCGCCGCCACCCGGCGCGGGCAATGCCACCGCAATCAATGCGCCGAAGGCCAATGCCGAAATGACTTCACAGCCGGAACCACCCCGCAAGGGAAGCAATGTCTTCCGTGTGAAGCTTACCGATACGAAAGGCGCGCCGGTCACTGGGGCACAAGTCTCGGTGAACTTCTTTATGCCAGCGATGCCCGCAATGGGAATGGCGGCGATGCGTACCGACGTGAAGTGCTCCGACAAGGGCAATGGCCTTTATGAAGGGCCGGGCCAGCTCGCGAGCGGCGGCACATGGCAAGTCACCATCACCGCCACGAAAGACGGGCAGACCATAGCCAACAAGCAATTCAGCGTGAACGCGACGGGAGGGATGTAGCATGCTCGCCCGATGGATAGAGTGGTGCTCGCGGAACCGCTTCCTTGTTTTTACGGGGACGCTCATGCTCGTGCTCGCCGGCATCTGGAGCCTGCGTCTAATCTCGCTGGACGCGCTTCCGGACATCTCTGACGTTGAGGTTATCGTTCATACCGAGTGGACCGGCGAGCCGCCCACGATCATCGAAGACCAGGTCACGTATCCGATCGTCACGTCACTGCTTGCAGCGCCGCAGGTCAAAGCGGTGCGCGCGCAAACGATGTTCGGCGATTCATACGTCTTCGTCGTATTTGAGGACGGAACCGACCTCTATTGGGCGCGCTCCCGCGTCGTGGAATATCTTCAGCAGATACAGGGCAAGCTCCCCGAGGGCGTCCATCCAAGCATCGGACCCGATGCTACCGGCGCGGGCTGGGTTTACGAGTACGCGCTTGTCGATCACAGCCACCAGCAGAGCCTTGCCGATCTTCGCAGCCTTCAGGACTGGTATCTGCGCTACCAGCTTGCGACCGTTCCCGGTGTGGCCGAAGTCGCCACCATCGGCGGCTTTGTCCGGCAGTATCAGGTGAACCTCGATCCTGACAAACTCCGCTCTTATGGAATTCCGCTTTCCACAATCATCGATAAAATCCGCGCGAGTACGAATGAAGTCGGCGGCAACCTGCTCGAACTGAGCGGCGCGTCATACATGGTTCGAGGCCTCGGCTACCTTCACGCCCTTGCCGACCTCGAAAATGTGCCGCTCGCATCCAAGGACGGAACCCCGGTCATGATCCGCGACGTGGCGACAGTAGCGTTCGGCCCGGACGTCCGCCAGGGCGCGGCCGACTGGCAGGGCGAAGGAGAGACGGTGGGCGGCATCATCGTCATGCGGGACGGCATGAACGCCCTCACCGTCATCGAGGGCGTGAAAGCGAAGCTCGCCGAAATCAAACCGTCCCTTCCTGCCGGCGTAGAGGTTGTCGCCGGTTACGATCGCTCCGGGCTTATCCATGCGTCCATCAATACCCTTCAACGCGATCTGATCGAAGAGGCGATCATCGTCAGCATTGTCATTATCGTTTTCCTCTTTCACTTCCGCTCCGCCTTCGTTCCCATATTGGCTTTGCCTATCGCCGTGCTGGCCTCCTTCATTCCCATGTACTATCTCCACGTAACCTCGAACATCATGTCGCTGGGCGGGCTCGCCCTCGCCATCGGCGTGCTCGTGGACGCCGCCATTGTCATGGTCGAGAACGGTTACCGGCATTTGGCCGAAGCTCAGGCTGCAGGAGAGGTCGATGAACCGCAACGCCGCCGCATCCTGCTCGACGCCGCTAAGCAGGTCGGCCCTGCGATTTTCTTCTCGCTTGTCATCATCGTGGTTTCGTTCCTTCCCGTCTTCCTGCTCGAAGCACAGGAAGGACGGATGTTCCGGCCGCTCGCATGGACGAAGTCCCTTGCCGTCGGGTTTTCTTCCCTGCTTGCGATCACGCTCGTCCCGGTGCTCATGTTGGTTTTTATCCGGGGCAAGCTGCGGCCGGAAGCGCGCAATCCCTTGTCCCGCATCACGCAGGCGATTTACTTGCCCATCCTTCGCCTGTGTCTTCGTTTCCGGAAGACAACGTTACTGCTCAACCTGATTTTCCTGATCGTCACGCTTCCGCTCGCTCTGAAAATTGGCAGCCAGTTCATGCCGCCTCTGTTCGAGGGCTCCTCGCTCTACATGCCGACGTCGCTGCCCGGTATCTCCATCACACAGGCCTCGCAACTCATGCAGGAGCAGGACCGCGTTATCCGTTCATTTCCGGAAGTAGAAAGCGTTTTCGGCACTGTCGGACGTTCCGAGAGCGCGACGGACAATGCGCCGCTCGATATGTACGACACCACGGTCATGCTCAAGCCGCGCGAGCAATGGCGACCCGGCATGACCTACGAAAAGCTCATCCAGGAAATGGATGCCAAGCTTCAGTTTCCGGGCCTCTCCAATACCTGGACTATGCCCGTCGAAAACCGGCTCGACATGGAGTTGACCGGCATCAAAACGCCGCTAGGACTGAAAATCCAGGGGCCGGGCCTCGACGGTATCCAGCAGGCAGGTGCGCAAGTGCAGCGCATTCTGGGTTCGCTCCCAGGCGTGCGATCTGTCTTTGCCGAGCGCGTGAGCCAAGGTTTTTACGTAAACATCGAAGTCAACCGCACGGAAGCCGCGCGGTACGGTCTGACCGTCGCCGACGTGCAGCAGGTAGTCACGTCGGGCATCGGGGGCAAGAACATCGCCGAGAACATCGAAGGGCGGCAGCGTTATCCGATCAACGTCCGATACAGCCGCGATTTCCGCGACAACGTCGAAGCCCTAAGCCGCCTGATTATCGCGACACCTGCCGGCGCGCAAATACCTATCGGCGAAATTGCCAAGGTTTCTTTCTCGCGCGGACCCTCGATGATCCGAGACGAGGACGCGGCGCTCACTGGCTACGTCTACATCGATCTCAACACCACTGATTACGGGAGCTTCGTGGCACAGGCGGACCAGGTCTTCCGGCAGCAGCTCGCGCTCCCGGCCGGATACACCTACAAATGGTCAGGCGAGTACGAGTTCGAGCTGCGCGCCAAGGAACGGCTCAAACTGATCGTGCCCGTCGTATTCTTTGTGATCTTTGTTCTTCTTTACATGGTCTTTCACTCAGTTGCGGAAGCCGCCGTCCTGATATTCCCCACAATCTACGCGCTCACTGGCGGGCTGATTTTGCAGCGATGGCTTGGATACAACTTCAGCGTCGCGGTATGGGTGGGTTACATCGCCCTGTTCGGCATCGCCGTCGAAACCGGCGTTGTCATGGTCGTTTATCTCCATGAGGCATTGCAGCGCCGTCTTGCATCTGGCGTTCCCTTAAGCGAAGGCGATCTGGAGACGGCTGTCATTGAGGGCGCCGTGCACCGGCTCCGTCCCAAACTGATGACCGTCGCCGTCGTGCTCGCGAGTCTCATCCCAATCCTTCGCGAAACCGGCATCGGTTCCGATGTGATGAAGCCGATTGCTGCCCCTATCGTGGGCGGAATGATTACCTCCACGATTCACGTTCTTATCCTCGTTCCGGTATTCTTCGCCATGATGAAGGGCCGCGCCATCCGCCGTGCGGCAGACACCGAGACCACACCGAAAGGAGCCCCGGATGAAACTTTAGCCGAACAACCGCACTAGCAGAGAGAGTTTGAGCAGTCGAAATATTCTCAATACAGAAAGGTGAATACTATGAATGCTAGAAGACAGATTGTTGCCGTGATATTTGCTGTCGCAACCTTGTTCGCGGTCAACACCTATGCCCAGGATGCTGCGAAGGGCAAGGGGATGACCTTCCACGGCAAAGTTGAGGCAGTCACCGACAAGGGGCTGACGGTTAATGGCGAGAAAGTGGAAGGCTGGATGGACGCCATGACGATGAGCTACCCGGTCGACAAGCCCGAGGTTCTGAAGAAGGTCAAGGTTGGTGACACGATCATGGCAACTGTTTACAAGGGCGACATCACGCTTCACAACGTGATGGTCATGCCGCCCGGCAAGTCAGACAAGCAGAAATCCAAATGAAGAGGATGGAGCGGTGCGCCACGTACGCGCATTGCTCTTGTCCCGTTGTCGTAACGGATTCGATTTTCAAATCCATGCCGGTTTAGATATCCCTAGCGGCATCATGTATTTACGAGCAAGCGCGCTCTGTACGAAATCGGTACAGCGTCGCGAAAAATCCTTTGTAAGCTGCTGAAATTAAAAGGGGTTGGCTCCCCGGCATGGATTCGAACCACGATTCACGGCTCCAAAGGCCGCTGTCCTACCATTAGACGACCGGGGATTGTGGGCAGAACTGCTCTCCAGTGTAGCGTCCGCGTCGCCGCCCTGCAAACTCCTAACCGCAATCTCCTCTGTTAGAATGCCCGTGGAAGCCAATCTTGGCCGGTGCTGGGCGCGGTCTTCAAAACCGTTGAACGGCTTTCGGGTCGTTGGTCGGTTCGACTCCGACTGGCTTCCGCCGACCCTCCTGCACCCCCTCGAATCCGCAAATCTTAGTAGGCTTCCTTAGGAACGGCTCTCTCGGGTTGTTCATTTTCACACCAATGGTTGATTTGGCACTGATGATTTCTCTTGCAGCGTTGGCGTACCCTGTCAAATAGACGTTAAGTCGCACGGTTACCGACGGGTTACCTCCGATCCACGCCGGGAACGCCGCTCCGAACGGTTGTTCCACTCTCACCTGCGCCACCGCAACCGTCGTAATACCAGGGGTTTCCCTTGGGCGCGACGAATCTTTCTTGGGAGCACCGACATGCCGAATGGCGCAAAACTCACTCCTTCGCGGGAAATTGAAGATGCCCTCATGTATCTTCCCCGCAAAGGCGTTACAGACTACCGCAAGGGTCAAACAATTTTTGATGAAAATCAACCCTCCCGGGGCCTTCACCTTGTCGTTCAAGGCCGGGTCAAGGTTTCCATCCCACTGGACAATGGCACGCAGACCGTTGTTGATATTTTTACAACCGACGACTTCTTTGGAGAAAGCTCTCTGCTCGGCTCCGCGCAATATTCCGAACGTGCCTGCGCGCTCGACAATGTGACGCTGATGTCCTGGACCAGCGGGGAAATCGAAGAACAAGTCGAAAAGCAACCCAAACTGGGAATCGCCCTGCTCCAAATGCTAGTGAAACGCAGCCTCGATTACGAGGAGCGCTTACAGAGCTTCGCTCTCGACAAAACGCCCGAGCGAGTAGTCCGGGCTCTGCTGCGTTTCGCCGAACGGCTGGGTACCCGCACCGAAGACGGCTCCGTGAAGGTTCCGCCGCTTACCCACCAGGTTATTTCCGAATACGTGGGCACCTCGCGTGAGATCGTCACCTTTCAAATGAACTATTTACGGCAGAAGGGGCTGCTGCGGTATTCCCGTAAAGGCATTCAGGTGTACGTCGATGCCCTGCGCGAACATCTGCAGGCGCAGATCGGGCAGAGCGTGCAGTGGCCGCAGGCTGGCGAAACGCGGACGTTGACGGCTGGCGAACGGTTGCTGTAACCATCGACAACGATGGGAATGTAATCTAAATTCAGGCTTTAACGGCCCCGGGATTGAACTACAGTGTGATTGTCCGGTTCACACCCGAGGCCGTTATGAGGCTGTGTTTACTTGCCGTACTGCTTAGTGCCGCGCCGCTTTGGAGCGGAGCTTTGACCATCACGGGGGGCTCGCCCGATGCCGATGCACCGCCGCGCCTCGTGAATGCGCCAGCACGGGACACGGTAGTCATTACGCTTCCGGGAAGCGCTCCGGAGACGCCGGTCCGCCCGGCTCCGCAGCCGGTCGAGGAGATGCGCGCTGCTACGCCGCAGTCGAAGCCGGTCCTGCCGCCTGAACTGCAGAAGGACACGGCTACCTATCTACAACGATTCATTGGCATTTGGAAGAATGCAGACGCGCGGGCGCTACTCGGCGAACCTTCTCACCAGCGCAACGCCTACGACGACGATCGCTCCGTCAATGGGCAGATCTACGCGTTCGCCGACCCCAGCGGCCGCTATAAAGAAGTAGAACTCGATTTTGATAGCGAGACCTCCGCTCTCCGCACTGTCCTGGTTTATCCGCGAAATCTCACCTGGCAGGAATGCCGGCAGCGCTGGGCTGGACCGGTCAGTTCCGCCGACGCCAACAACGGCCGGAAGTTCTACTCGTACGAAAACCGCAAACTCGATGTGCTCGTGGACCGTGATGGAAAAGTCATCAGTTTAGGTCTGTACTGACTACGGCGCCTCGAAACCTGCAAACGAAACATTAAGAAGTCGAAACCTTCGGCCGGTCTGGAGCGTTTAACAGGTAGACCCGAAAAGTCGTCGGCGCCAATGGCGTATAGTGTATTTAGACAGGAGTTGTTCGGATGAACCGGCCTTCCGTAGTGCCCGTTGCAGTTTTGGGGATCCTCAGCCTGCTGGCTGGGGGCGCTTTCGCCAAGGACAAAAAGAACGATCCCGAGGAAATCGGGAATCGCGATGTCGGCAAGGGCGTCAATTTCTACTCGCTCGAAAAGGAAATTGCACTCGGCAAGCAGCTGGCTCAGGAGGTCGAGCGCCAGGCCAAAATCATCGACGACCCCATCATTGCCGAATACGTGAGCCGCGTCGGTCAGAACCTGGTGCGCAACTCCGACGCGAAGGTTCCCTTCACGATTAAGGTTTTGGACTCCGAAGAGGTGAATGCGTTCGCGCTGCCGGGCGGCTTTTTCTTTGTCAATTCGGGTCTGATCCTGAAGGCCGATAGCGAATCGGAACTGGCCGGCGTCATGGCGCATGAGATCGCGCACGTTGCAGCGCGTCACGGTACCCGGCAGGCCACCCGCGGCGAGATCATCAACCTTGCTTCCATCCCTCTCATCTTCATGGGCGGTTGGACCGGCTATGCCATCCGGCAGGGCGCGGGTCTGGCGATTCCCCTTGGCTTCCTCAACTTCTCCCGCGCGTTTGAGCGCGAGGCCGATTATCTCGGCCTGCAGTATCTCTACAAGACCGGATACGATCCCACTTCGTTCGTAGACTTCTTCGAGAAGATTCAGTCGATGGAGAAGAAGAAACCGGGCACGGTTTCGAAAGTGTTTTCCACCCACCCGCTAACCGACGACCGCATCAAGTCGGCGCAGACGGAAATTCAGAAGATCCTCGTCGCGAAGCCAGAGTACGTCGTGAACACCTCGGAATTCAATGACGTGAAGAATCGCCTGGCGATGCTCCACAATCGCCGCAAAGTCGATTCGGATAAAGACTCGAACCGCCCACGCTTGCGGCGCGCTCCGGGAACCGGCACAGGGCCGACCGTCGACGATAACAGCGGCGACCAGAAACAGAAGCCGGACGAGGACGAACGTCCCACGCTGAAGCGCCGCGCCGATCAATAGTCACCGTGGGGCAGGCCTTTGGCCTGCCCTCTCCATTTCCAGCGGCCCTCGGAGGAATTCGAGGATCGTCGCCGTCTGTCCGGGAATGAAGTGCCGCGCGTCCGGAAGGTAAACCACCTCCGCGCGGGGCACATGCTTCTCCAGTCGGCGCTGGGTGCCGGCAGAATCGAGCAGCACGTCTTTGCCGCCGACAATTGCGAGCACCGGCATGGTGAGGCGCGCGAGCGCTTCGTCGCTGAACACGGGCAGCCAGACCATGCGCGGGCGGAAATTCTCGTGGATCAGAGTCACGAACGCGGCGAAGGCCTGGAGCGCCGGTGAGGGCTTGGCCGGGGCTGGGCCGAAAATCTTGGCTCGCAACCTGCGCATGCCCCAGTTGCCACACATGCTTAGCCCAAATGCCTCAAACATAATCCCGATCTTCTGGCGGCCGACTCCAGCCGGGCACAGCAGCGCCAGGCGCTCCACGCGGTCCGGACGCCGCGTCGCATAATCCAGCGCCAGCCAACCGCCGAGCGACACCCCGACGATGGACACCCGGGTCAGCGAAAGGCCGCCCAGCACGTCATCGAGCCAAAGCGCATGGGCCTCCGATGCCAATCGAGGGCGCGAAGGCGCGCTCAGGCCGGGCTCGCCAATCATGTCCACGGCATATATGCGGAAGTGCGCCGCCCACGACGCGACATCGCCTATCCACATCGCGGAGTTCGCCGAGCCTCCGTGGAACAGCAGCAACGGCGGCGCGCTTTCTTCCCCGCACGCCACAACGAAGGTCTCGCCCTGGCGCGTGGACACGCGAAGCTGCTGGCTGGGAACCGGCCAGTATTGCAGGAACTGCAGGTATCGCTCCCGAACCGCGCGCGCCCCCTCCTCGGATTTGTATATACTCGCCATGTTTCAAGACTCCAGAACGGCATGGATCACCTTGAGCATCGAGGCCGTGGTCTCGAGTCCGCCGACCAGAATCACCTTCAGGCGCCCGCGTGTCTGGTCGTAAATGGTCTCGACGCGCAACCGGTCGCCGCCGCCTCCGCGGCTGTTGGCCGCACCTATCACCAGGTTGGTAACGCGCTGGACGGCCTCGGGGCTGATCGCATCCACTTCGACGATGCTGGACACCTCTACGTAGCGCTCGCGGTGCACAGGCTCCGGTTCGAACGATGCGGCCGGGCGGCCTGTCATCTCCGCAAGATCCTCGGCGGCGATGCGGTATTGCTTGCCGATACGCACGGCCTTTAGCCGGCCTTCGCGCACGAAATTGCGCACCGTCCGGACGTGGACTCCGAGCCGGCTGGCGACCTGCTCTACCGAGTAGAGTTGCTCGCTCATATTCCCAAATTACCCAAAAATTCCTCTTCTGTCAAGGTATTTTAAGGAAATTAGATTGTTTAGCCGCTCCATATTTCATTCGGATCCGGGCGTCGAGCCAAGTGCGACAATAGTCGGGCTGGATGTTCGTCTTCGATTTCTTCCGGTCGTTCCTCCCGTTGCACAACCCGATCGGCTTTGGCGCCGGCGACTTTCTGGAACTCACGCTGGCTGCGCTTCTGATAATCGGCCTGCTGTCATGGCGCCATCTCGAACCGTACGCCGCGCAGCTCGCCTCCCGGGCGGGGTGGAGTATGTTGTTGCTCGCGTTGCTTCCGGTGGCGCTGCGTTTGTTGCTGTTGCCGCGACACCCCGCGCCCGCGCCGGAGGTCTACGACGAGTTCAGCCACCTGCTCGTGGCAGACACGCTGCGGCATTTGCGGCTGGCGAATCCGCCGCATCCCCTGCCGCAATTCTTCGAAACACAATTCGTATTGCAGGAGCCGACGTACAGCTCTATCTACCCCGTTGGGCAAGGCTTGGCGCTGGCGCTCGGCTGGACACTGTTCGGGCATCCTTGGGCCGGCGTGCTCATTGCCATGGCCGCATTCTGCGCCCTCTGCTATTGGATGCTGCGCGCGTGGACCACGCCGGGCTGGGCTCTCGCGGGCGGCCTTCTTGCCGTGATCGAATTCGGGCCGCTCAGCCAGTGGATGAACAGTTATTGGGGCGGCGGCGTTGCGGCCGCCGCCGGCTGCCTTGTCTTCGGCGCTCTGCCGCGCATTCTTGCCGGCAAGCGGCCGCGTGATGCTGCGCTGTTGGGCGCCGGCATCGGGATCCATGCGCTCACGCGGCCCTACGAGTCCGTCTTCCTCATAGTGAGCGTGCTTCTGTTTTTCATGCCGCTGTGGCGCAAGCGCGGAGAACTCCGCATGCTGGCGCGCCTCGTTCCCGCGGCCGCACTCGCCGTCTTCCCTGCCCTCGGAATCGTCCTATTACAGAATAAGCAAGTGACCGGCAACTGGACGACTCTGCCCTACACTCTGAGCCAATATCAATACGGCGTTCCGACCAGCCTCACGGTGCAACCCGCTCCGGTGCCACACCACGAATTGAACCGCGAACAAGCCCTGAATTACCGAATGCAGGCTTCCTTCCGCCCAAGCGGAGGCGAGACGCTGATCACCTTCCTCGAGCGTCTGGAATACCGTGTACGGTATTACCGCTTCTTCTTCCTGGCGCCGTTATACCTCGCGCTGCCCGCATTTTTCTGGACCGTTCGGCGGTACCGTTTCTTGTGGGTTGCGCTCGCGCTGGCGCTCTTCGCCATCGGCACGAACTTCTATCCGTTTTTCGAACCGCATTACCTCGCGGGGGCAACTTGCCTTTTCGTTCTCGTCGCCATCACCGGCCTTCAACAAATCGGGCATTGGAACGCCGAGGCGTCGCGGCTTCTCTTCATTCTGTGCGCAGCGCATTTTCTCTTCTGGTACGGGCTGCATGTGGCCGAGCCCCGCGGGTTGACCGCAATCGAGCAATACGAAACCTGGGACGCGCTTGGCCCTCAGAATCCGTCGTGGCGCAGCGTGGTGAACGCGGAACTCTTCAGGATTCCCGGCAAGCTACTCGTATTCGTGCGCTACTGGCCGCAGCACCTGTTCCAGGATGAATGGGTGTACAACCGCGCGGATATTGATGGCTCGCGAGTCGTCTGGGCAAGGGATTTAGGACCGGCTGAAAATCAGAAAATCCTCACATATTATAAAGACCGCTCGGCCTGGCTTCTCGAGCCTGATTTTCGTCCTCCGCGGTTTACGCGCTACTCCCCGTAAAAACGGCTCCGAGCATCAGCCAAGCGGGCGATTCCGTACATGGTGAACCCGGCTTTCCCCTGAAACCTGTGCAGCACCTCGCGAAGTGTGGTTGCAAACTGTCCGATTCGTCCCCACCCCACCGGTTCCCGGATTGTATTCTCACCTGGTTCTGGAAGATGATGAATCACATGTGGCTTGAGCGCGAGGCCACCATAAACTTTACGGAGGAAGTTTGTGAAG
>CAYMHP010000012.1:16562-38277 GCA_964390225.1 uncultured Solibacteraceae bacterium | reverse complement strand
AGAGCGCCGCGCGAATAGGTAAAAAAAATCGCCGGGATGGTCATAAAGAATAACGCGCCGAAGGTTCGTTTAAGCCAGGGCTTGGATTCGCTCTGAGCCAAAAAGAAGAACATCGGCAGCGTCATATTGAGAGCCAGTCCAAAATCGTTGTTGTCGGCGATCATCGATTTTTCGGGGCCATAGATCCGGTAAGCGCCGCCGGTAGCAATCATGAACGGAAGAGATTTCGCCACAAAGAAACCGAAACAGGAGGCGATCACGATGATCAGGGTTCGCAGGCGGGAAAATGAATCCACGATCCCCATCGTAACCACCGTCATCAGAAAGACCTTCGACACGAATTGCCAGTGTGACCAGGTATCGTCTGCGTGCGCGGCAAAATCCGGAGTGTGCGTGCTGATGATCGTAGTTATCGTGAACCAGATCCATAAGATCAACAGGAGACATGACTCTCGCGAGAGGAGCCGGTTCCAACCTCGGCTGAATACCACGAAACCCGCGAGTGTTGGGATCGCCGTCGCCAATGCCCACGGGATAATGTATGCTGCCCACCACGTGTACCACTGTGGGTTTAGAAAGGCGATGATGGTCCAAACGATAATGCCGTAGAACGGACGAAAGAAGCACACTGGCAAGCTCGGAAGAAATATCGCCAGCAGGATAATACCGCGAACCGGCATTAAGACACTCCCACCTGCGCGTCACGAGCGAACCGTGCGGACTCGGAATTGGCGGAGGCCGGGAGCTGACCCGGCTTCTGGAATGCGCACAGGAGCGAGCCCCGCAAAGACCGGAACGGTTCGAGCGAGGTGATGCGCTCATAGAGGACGCCTAGCCGGAATAACGTGGGAGAAAACATCAGATAGGCGGGGTAATGATTAATGGTGTCCAGTTCCTTCTCAATCAGGCCGGCCGAGTTAAGCGCTTTACGGATAGCCGTTATTGTATTGGCTCGGTACAGCGTCGGGAAAACGTCGTCTTCGGAAACTTGAAAAATCTTGCTCACCAGGAAACGGTGCAACGAATAAGGCGTTATGGAAGCGATCAGCGACACATAGTCATACTTGTTCGGTGTAATCACCACAACCTTGCCGCCAGGCTTCAGTACGCGTGCGAATTCGCGGAACACTTGCGGTGGGTCCTCCAGGTGCTCTATGACGCTCCGCGAAATCACCACGTCAAAGTGACAGGCCGGGAAGGGCAGCCGGCTGACGTCCCCGCGCACGCCGAACGGGGATAAGCGATTTTCCGTCTCCAGCGTTGTTTCTAAATCGATACCCACAACGGTGGCGATGCTGGACAACTCTTTACTGAATTTCAAATAACGTCCGCATCCGGCGTCGAGAACTCGTTGGCCGGGAATGAGATGCTTCTTGATCAGGTCCATGTACAGCGAGTCATGGAATTTTCGGCCGCTATAGTATTTGTCGAATATTTGGTCGCACTTGATGCGATCTTTTTCAGTGAACATCTTCGAGCCTTTACTCTAAACGTCTCTCGCTTTACCCTTATTCGTTCATTAGCTGGTACCAATCCAACTTATAGGCAAACAGTGCAGCGCTGCTTTCCCAGGGACCGCCCCGCCTCAATTCCATCGGGTCAGTTGATCGGTAATTCATGCCCCAAATTGTAGTCACTGCACCACGGTATCCAGCGGATCGCAATAGTTCCTTACTCATCCCGCCGAGGTCCTGCTCTCTCCCGTTCGGATACGCGAAATACCGCACGTTTTCCTGCAGCTCTTCTTCAATACGCCGCTTGCATTCGGAAACTTCCCAAGCCGCCGTCTCAGAAGACAGCCGGGAGAGGAATGGGTGACTCACCGTGTGTCCGCCGAAATCGATTCCGTTCGCCTTCATAAGCCGCACTTGGTCCCAAGTGAGCAATTTGTTTTTTCTTTCGCAGGTCACCACCGGCCCTAACTGCCGTAGTATTTCCGCCAGCCGGAGCTGCCGTTCGGAGTCGGCTAGGGCCCGCAAGCCATCAAAAATCTCCTGATTCCCAGCTAGCCGTTCTTCCTGGGTTCGCATCCAGACGCGCCGCGGGACTTCGAGTTCCACATCGATAAACTCGCGCGACGTCTTCTTCACAGCTTCCGCCAGTTGCTCGAACCACAGCGGCTCGCCCGAATCCATGCTCCCGGTGGTAAGAAAAATCGTTGCCGGGATGCCGAAACGCCGCAGGATGGGAAACGCGTTGTGATAGTTATCCGCGTAGCCGTCGTCGAAAGTGACGGCGACAACCGGCTCTGTTGAGTCTCCCTCGGTCAGGTGCTGCATCAACTGCGTCATGCTGAGCACGCGGTAATGCCGCGCGAGATAGCGCATGTGCTGCTCGAATACTGATGTGGAAATGGCCGAGAAGAACGGATCGTGATCGTCATTCACGCGGTGGTAATAGAAGATCCGGGCCGCGCTCTCCGACCGTTTTCGCCAAGACAGCTTTCCGGCTGCTCCAATCGAGAGCTGATACCGTTTTCGAACACGGCTCGTCAACGCCGGCAACCCGGAGTAGGCGTAACATGCCGCGGTCACGTGGCGTACCCAGCGCCTGCCATCTGAGGCACCGGTGCCGTTGTTTCGTTCGGCGCGCGCCTTCCGCATCTTCAGAATCTTCTCCGGAAGGAGCTTCCGCACCGATTCGCGTCCCGCTGCCTCCCACTCCGGGCCGCGCAAGAGGACAATATTTCTATAACTTCTCGGTGCGAGCAGCAGACGTTTGCTTTGCTTCACCTCTGCGCCCCAGTCCGTCTTGTGCCTGCCCACCCCTCCCATGAAATCGTATTCCCGGATCCCTTCGTTGATCAGCTCTTGTACGGACCACGCCCTAAGGCCGCCGCCAACGTTCCAATGTTCCGACGCTGGCTCGTAGCCCTCCTGCAACTGAAAGTACGTCCCGTTGTACACGAAACCGTATTGGCAGGCCAGCACCCGTCCGTTCCATCGCAGCCAGCTGAACCGAAGCCACTCGCGATTGAGCAAAACCGGCGAGAGCGTTCTGTAGAAGTCGCGCTTGCGGTCGCATCCGAAGACTCCGGGCTTGCCCGCCTGATTCCACCTCCGCGTATGCAGATCGAACAGGACAGGAAGCATTTCCTCAAGTTCCCCGGCGGTTTTGCAGAACCCGAAGCTGACCTCCGGCCGGGCCGCCAGGTTTTTGAGCACGGACCGAATCTTGGTTCGGAATCGCGGCTGCACCATCCGCAGGTATTCGTCCCAAGTTCCAGGGAGGCGTACCGTGGCGCACGGCACATCCTGCTCACTCCAAATCAGGTTGCACGCTTCCGCCAATTCCTTCAGCACCGCCACATTCGGTGAGCTACCCGGAATCTCGTTCAGTTCCAGGACAGTGCCGTTGCTCAACGGGAGCGCCCAATGTTCCATGAGAGCTTCGATCACCGGTTTCTCGTATCCGGGCTCGATGATCAGGTCCAGGTAATCGGAGTCGGAAGCGCGCGCCGCGTCTCCGATAAAGCTCAGAGAGGGAACGCACTGTCCAAAGCGGCGCAACAACCCCGCGCGCAACGGCGCGATCCCGCGCAAAATCCCCTGCTCGTCGAATACTGTCGCGATCCGCAGATCCCCCGGTGAACCGTATGCCGACCACCAGGACGTAACCCATTCCCAGCTCAGGAAAATGGTTTTGGATGCAGCCTCGCAGAGCGTGTTCCAGCCGGACCTCAAGTTTTCGAAATCTGATTCTTGCCGGATTTCAGTGACCTTCATGCCCGCGTCTCCACTGCTTGATCAACGGCTTGGCGGTGCCACAATTCCAGAACAAAAAAGCTCCAAAGCGTGTCACCATAATACGTGGATTCGTCCGATTCGTGTTTGCGGATAAGTTCTTCGAGAAAATTGCGCCGAAAGTAGCCGCGGTTCAGTGCACGGGCGGAAAAAAGGATATCGCGGGAAAACTCTTTCAGACGCCGGTCGGACTTCAACCAGGTAGCCACCGGAATCCCAAATCCGTGTTTCGTTTTTTTCAGGATCTCTGGCGGCAGCACGTTCCGGAAGGCGCGCTTGAAGAGATACCGCTTCTCGGTTCCTTTCACTTTCAGGCGCGCGGGAATGGCTCCCGAAAACTCTACCACCCGGCGATCCAGGAACGGAAATCGCGTCTGGATACCGGCCAGTTCGGACATCTGGGTTACTTTTGGCAGGTCACTGTCCCCCAGGGTAATTTTGACGTCGACGTACAGTAAGCGATCCAGGTGATCGCGGGCCTGGGCTTCTGCATAATATTGTGACGGTACTCCCAGGAGGGAATACTGCCCCAGCTCGGCCAGGAAGTCCTTCGCGAAAACTTCTTCCGGCGGATGAGTGCAAAGAAAGTTATAAGAGAAGAATCGCTCCAAGGGCGGGACATTCGAGCGCCGGATGTACCTCCTCGCCTTCCCCACGACTCCGTTTTTGATGGGAAGGGCGCGGAGAATCGGCTCCACAAAGCCCTTCCTCAGTACCTCAGGAACCCCTTGATAAGCTTGAAAAATCTTGTCGGTAAGATACCTCTCGTTCCCTCCGAACAGTTCGTCACCGCCGTCTCCCGCCAGGAGGACCCGAACGCCGTTCTGGGCCGCAAGCCGCGCGCAGAAGTAGGTAGGGATGGCTGAGGAATTACCGAATGGCTCATCGAAATAACGCACCATGTGAGGGATGGCCTCGAAGCAGTCTTGCGCACTCACCAGGTACGTGTGGTGTGTCGAACGAAATTTCTTAGCCGCGAGTTCAGCGTAGCCGAGCTCGTTGAAACGCTGTTCCTCAAAACCAATCGAAAATGCCTGGACCGGCCCTCGGTCTAGCCGGCTCATCATTCCCACCACTGTGCTGCTGTCTGTCCCGCCACTCAGATACGCGCCCAGACGGTCGAATCCGTCGCTTCTCGAGTGAGCGGCGACAGCCGTTTCGACGACCGACTCCAGCCCGCGGGAGAGGACGTCTTCCTGCGATTCGCCACCCGCCCAGTAGTGCAGATCCCAATACCGGCTCACCTTCGTGTTCCCGCGCGAGGTCACCAGCACTGTTCCGGGCGCCAGTCTTTGGACCTTTTGGAAAATCGTCTCCGGAGCGAGATTCACACCGAAGTTCATGAAGTTCGCGATGGCCCGCGGATTCACGTCCGTCGGAAACGCTCCGGTTCGCGCCAAAGCGTCAATTCGGGAAGCCACCAGAAAGATCTGGCCATTTCCAAAATAGGTGAGGCGGTTGATGCCGATCGGATCGACGGCGGCCAATAGCTGCTCTCTTTGATCGTCCCACACCACAACTGAAAAACTGCCGTTCAACCTCTTGACGAACTCATTCCCGAACTGCTCGTATAATCGCGCCAGCAGTGCCGCTGTATTTCGCGTATCTTCTGCTTGCTCGCCGCATCCCTTTCGCAGCTCCGCCTCGTTGACCAGGTCGGCGTCGCAGGCCACCAGAATACGCTCATTCGCATAGGTCTGTTGTGTTCCGAATGCGGCAGAGATAGCCACGCCCGCGTTACGAGTAGTCTTCCGCTCGGCTTGTTCTGAGTCACGAAGCGAAAGCCCACCGCAGACGGCGTTGAGCGTATCAGCCACCCGTCCCGGATAGTCACCCCGCCAAACCGCACAAATACCGCTCATGCGGACTTAGAGACCTCCTGCCAGGTCTTGAACATCAAGACGGTCCACAAGAGGGCCGACCAATCCCTCTGCCCTCTCTGATGCTGGTTCCAGCATCGCGTCAGCAACGCATTGTTCAGCGTCCCGTCCTGCTGCTGGAACATCGATTGATACGCGAAGTCTTTCAGTTCCCCCCGAAACCATTCAGCAACGGGTACCGAGAAACCCTTTTTTGCCCTTGTCAACACGTCCGCGGGTAAGACGCTCTGCAGCGACTTCTTGAAAATGTGCTTCCCCCGGCCGTTCGAAAGCTTGAGATTCGACGGAATCTGGGCGATCAGCTCCATCAGCTTGTGATCGAGCAGGGGACACCGAACCTCCAAGGAGTTCGCCATACTGGCACGATCCACCTTCACCAGGATGTCGTCCACCAGGTAGGTTTTCATATCGACATACTGGATACGGGACAGAGGATCGGTAGTATCGGCCCGGTCGTAGTAGTAGCGCATGACCTCGACCGACTCGTACCCGTTAAGCTGCTTTTGCACATCGCCGCTCAGTAAACGGCTTTTCAGGGCTGGCGGACAACACGAGATTCCGTGAAAATACCCGTCCAGCGGCGATCGCGCGAGGCTCTGAAATGTCGACTTCGCCCGGAATACACGGGGAGCCCAGTCCATCTTGGGATATAGGTCTCCGAGAGGGCCAAAGAGATTCCGCCGGAACGACGCTGGCACACGCGAGCGCAGGTGGTCCTCCCACAATGTGAGTTTGTAACGGCGATAGCCGGCGAAATTTTCGTCTCCGCCGTCTCCGGAAAGCGCTACCGTTACATGCTGCCGCGCAATTTGCGAGACGTAGTAGGTCGGAACCGCCGAAGAGTCTGCGAACGGCTCGTCATAATGCCAAGCCAGCTTCGAAACAAGATCGACGGCGTGAGGCTCCACGATGTGCTCGAAATGGTTCGCGCCCAGGCTCTTCGCAAACTTGCGTGCGTCCCCAGCCTCATCATAGGTTTCCTCGCTGAAACCAATCGAGCAGGTTGTCACGGGCGATTGGAACTGATTCATCAGCGCCACTACCGACGAGGAATCCACGCCACCGCTGAGAAAGGCCCCGAGCGGCACATCGCTGATCAGCCGCGACCGTACCGCCGATCGGTATTCGGCAAGGAAAGCCTCGCACCACTCTCCTTCGGAAAGCTGCCGGGTCTGATTGAAGTGAATGTCCCAGTAGGGCACTTCCCGGATTCCCCGTTTCTCAACCGCCAGGTAGTGGGCCGGACGCAGCTTGCGTACGCTCCGGTAAATCGTCTTAGGGGCAGGAATGTACTGATACGAGAAATAGTCCGAGAGCGCCTCGTAGTCCATGTCTCTGGAAAGCCCGCCTGCCTTCCACAGTGCCTTGATCTCCGAGCCAAACAGCAGCCGGCGGCCATCCCAGGAGTAAAACAGCGGTTTCTTCCCGATCCGGTCACGTGCCAGCAGGAGCTTTTGGTTGCGCGCGTCCCACAGCGCGATGGCGAACATGCCACGAAGTTCGGCAAAACACGCTTCCCCCAGCTCTTCATAGAGATGGACGATGGTTTCGGTATCCGAGCGCGTCCGGAATGTATGGCCGCTCGACAGATACCGCCGGTTTAGCTCCTCAAAGTTGTAGACCTCGCCGTTGAAGATGATCCAGACCGACCCGTCTTCATTCGAGAGGGGCTGGTGGCCGCCTTCCACATCGATGATCGACAGCCGCCGGTGTGCCAGCCCGATACCGCCAGAAGCATAGAATCCTTCGTCATCAGGTCCACGATGGCTCAGCGTGTCGGCCATCTCTTTCAGCGTCCGGCACTCGACTACCGTTTCCCCTCCAGTTTCAAAAATGCCGCAAATTCCGCACATGAGTGTCTATACTCCGACCGCTGCCCGCATCCCGACAGCAACCTTCCGTCCCAAGCTCTCGTAAAGCTGGTCGTATTTGAGGACCATGGAATCGATCGAAAACTCCTGTTGTACGCGGCGTCTCGCGCCCTGCGCCAACTCCCGCCGCAGCTCGTCGTTCCCGTGCATCTCCAGGATCAGCTCGCGCAAACGACGGAAATCTGCGACTGGAAATAAGAATCCCGATTTACCGTCTACGACTACCTCCGGGTTCCCGCCGGTATCTGTGGCAATCACCGGCAGTGCGGTGGACATGGCCTCCAAAAGCGAATTCGAAATCCCCTCTGACACCGAAGGTAAAACGTATAGATCCAGGGCGTTCAGCAATTCCGGTATCCGCGTGCTCGTTCCTAGGAGGGTAATGCGCGTCTTCCAGTCCTCATGACCGGCGATAAACCGCTCTAACGTTGGCCTCTCCGAGCCCTCGCCTACGATAATCAGCCGCCAGTTCTGCAAGTCCCCCGACAGTGCTTCCATAGCCTTCAACACGGTCATGTGATCCTTGACGGGAAGAAGGTTTCCCACGCACCCGATGCAGAACTCGTCGTCGGCAATCCCTAGCTTCTGCCGCTCGTGCCGCCGACTGAACGGATCGGAGAAAAAGCGCTGGCCGTCCACGCCATTGTGGATTACAGAAATCCGGTTCGCCGCAAACCCCGTGTGGCGCGCGTGCAGATCGCGAAGTTGATAAGAAACCGAGAGCACGCGGTCGGCCAGTTCGTACGCCAAGCGGCGAAAGCAGTTCCTGCGCCATGGTTCCTTGGCGTTCCCATCTCGCTCCAGGCCGTGTTCGCTATGAACGACCGCGCAACGGCGAAACCAGCGTGCCGCCGGAACCGCTTCGACCGCAGCCCAATTCCGTGAGTGCACAAGGTCCGGTCGAACTCTTCGGATCGCACGCGCTAGGGCGCCTAGTTGAATGGCCGAATCGCTGTCCTTTTTGCCCTGACAGATCACTTGAATCCCATTTGCGCTGAGGCGGTCCGCATTGGGTCCGAGCCGTCGGATTGCATAGACCACGTGCTCGAAACGGGTCGGATCCAGATGCTCAATCAGGTTGACAAGGCCGTTCTCCAGGCCTCCCTTGCCTAGATGATCGACTACATGCATGATCCGGATCCGCATATCTGCTGGGTTATCGAAGCCAAACGGTTGAACGTGCACGAGGAGCAATTAGGGTTCCAGGCTAGGCCGGAACGCGTGCCCTGCGTTGGTACTGACGGTACTGACTCGATGGATTTCCAAATGCTGTTGCGCTCCCTTTTCAGCCGGCGAGATTCCCCTGGGGTCCTGCAGCAACTCAAGCAGCCTGACGAGGGCCCGGTCCCAGTTATACTCTTCGGTTACGCTCTTCCTGCCTTCCACACCTTTGCGCGCAGAAACGTGCGGATCGGTGAGCAAGCGGGTCACCTTGGCCGCTAGTTCTTCCGGCGTATTTCCGGTTTCCGTCACCGCTGCTACAGCCGGCGAAAGCCCTTGCAGCACGCGAGTGGTAGCCACTACCGGTAAGCCGAAGGCCATCGCTTCGAGTATTTTGTTTTGAATTCCGGCGGCAATCGAGAATGGCGCGACGGAAACCTTGGCCTGCGCCAAATAAGTGCGGACGTCTGGCACAAATCCCGTCACAGTGACACCCGGAATTTCCCCTAGCTTGACAACCGCTGGACCGGGATTCCTCCCCACAACCCAAAACTGCGCATCGGGGACGGACTGCCGGATAATCGGAAGCACTGCACGGGCAAAATAGCTTGCCGCCTCCGCGTTGGGGAAGTAACTCATGTCCCCAGTGAATACAACGGCATTTCCGGTTCGATCGCAGCGCCATTCCGCCGGGTTGAAGTACTCGGCATCGACTCCATTCGCGACCACATGGACCCGGGCTCCCGGCAGAATGGCGCGAACCAATTGTGCTTCCCGCTCCGTCGAGACCAACACCGCCGCCGATTTCTCGCAGACGGCACGCTCGTATTCGCGCAAGCATCGTCCCTCTCGGGAATAGATGGCCGAGAACGGAAACCGGGTGTGGCCCGCATATTGGGTCCATTTATCGGAGTCCACATCGACCAAATCGGTTAAAACCGGGATGTCGCCAACGTCCTCCACATATTGCGCCATTGCAGAGCAGTAGACGAAGATGCGGTCGTATGCCCGTTTCTGCAGGGCCTCCCGAATCGCGGTATCCAGTTTGGCGGAATGGAAATACGGGACCGTCAGGGGCTTCCGCCCCAGTAGAAATGGAAGTGACTTCAAGCGGGCCAGTTTCGGGTTGAGCGCCACGACCTCGACCCGCTCGCAGTACGCCTTTAATGAGGACTGGTGGGATAAATCCGCGGCGTCATCCGCTAGAGCGAACAGAT
Organism: uncultured Solibacteraceae bacterium; assembly: GCA_964390225.1. Lineage (GTDB taxonomy): Bacteria > Acidobacteriota > Terriglobia > Bryobacterales > Bryobacteraceae > PSRJ01. Next base: position 28,405 of record CAYMHP010000012.1, on the reverse strand, counting down.
CCACCTCATGATGCTGCGCGATGGCACGCAACTGGTAGAAGGCACGGATCTTATCGCCTTTGTTCGGGGGAAAGGGGATGCGGTGGCAAATATAAAGTATTCTCACGGTCTCACAACGCGATACGTCTTAAACCGATGGTATCCGTCGGATCACCATGGGGCCGAGCAGCTTCGTCCAGAAAAAGGGTAACCGCTTCCATAGATAAACCGGCAACTGGAATTTCTGGTCGACGGGGCTCATCTCCGGAACGGCCTTGGCCCGGACCAGCTGGTAACGATAGGGAAGATCTCGCATCTCCATCGACCAGGAGGATTTAAACTGGAACGACCCGGTCCCGCGTTTGCTTCTCCCGAAATCGAAAACCTGATAACCCTCGCGGCAACTCTGGGCGATCAAATTCCAATACATAAAATTGTTCGGTGCGTCTTTATTGAACTCAGCTAAGGCGCCCCCATAATACGGAAGAACTTGATCCTTGTAGTAGAAGCAAAGCACGCCGGCAATCGCCTTCTTCGCCTTGCGAACGCCGAATAGCCTGCAGTCCTTCGGAAATTCCTGCTTCAGGGCCGAAAATAGCTTCTTGGAGAATACTGGAGTGCCAAGCCGGTGTACGCTGTGTGCGTAGATCTCGTAGAACTCGTCCATGCTCAGGTCTTCAGTCCAGTCCAACCCTGTTTTCATCGACTTGCGGACCATGTACCGCGTGTCCCGGGGAAGGCCTTGCAGCAAGCGCTCCGGCCCAGGCGAGAGGTCCTGCGTGAAGGAAACGTAGAGATTCCGGCCTGGTAAGTCGGTCCGGAAAGATTCCGTCCGATTGCGCATTTCCAGATAATTGACCTTAAAGCTGCGAGCCAGTTCTCCGCCGGCCGTGAGCAGGCCAGAGTAAGACTCCTCATCGGCTGCGCAGATTCCGCCATAAACTGCGAGAGGGGAAGAGACCAGGCAATCGCCGAAAATTCTGCTCCGAACACGGCTGAGCGGGAACACACCGCTGATACGACCCTGCTGCCAAGCGACCAACGGTATGCTGCGGTGCCCGAGTACTCGTTCGACAACCCTTTGCCACCCGGATAAATGGAAGAAGGTACCGGATTGCGATGAGAGGACGAAGCGGTCCCATTCACCCTCCTCTCCGGGCTCCAGCGGCCGGATCAGAACACTGTTCGTCCGCGGATTTTGGGCCGTCGGGGTTTCGAAAGCTTCGGAACTCGCTGAAGGGGACGTCATTTGGCCTCAGTAATACTTTTGATAACTCCCGTATCCAGGTTTTTCCATGTGCCCATTCAATATCGTTCCTAGCACCCGCGCCGGTTTGAGATCGTGGAGAGCTTTTTCCAGTGCTTTTTGCTTCGTCGCAAATGCGCGTGCCACCAGCAGAATTGCATCACAATGAACGGAAAGAACTTGCGTGTCCGTGAGCAGGTTCAGCGGACATGAGTCCAAGATGACCAGATCGAACTGCTCCTCCCACCGGTGCAGCAATCTGGGGAGTTGTTCCGATTGCAGGAGCTCGGCCGGCGACATTTCGGAATTGCCCCGCGGCGAGACATGCACTCCGAGATCGGAGCAATCGAAAACGGCCGTCTCCTCCGTCGCTGAACCGTCGATCAAGTTTTGGAATCCCGGGCGGTCATCGAGCCCGAGGCTTTTCCCCAAGCCACCGCGGCGGAGGTCTCCGTCCACGATCAGAACTTTGAACGACGAAAGCATCGAATAGCTCAATGCCAGATTGAGAGTGGTGATCGTCTTTCCTTCCTGAGGAGCGGCACTGGCAATCAGCAAACTGCGGAAGGGTTTAACGCCGTTCAGTTGGACCAGCTTCGTCCGAAGGCGGCGGTAATGCTCGAGGGCTGCGGCATCCTGCGCGTGAGCGACGATCGGCACCTTGCGATCGACGGTCGTAGTGGTCTTAGCCCGGGCGGGAGCCTCCTGCAACGGGGCACCGCTTTGTGCCAGGATGTCGGCGAACTCCGTTTCCAACGGCGTAGCGAATCCGGTCGCCCGTGAGCCGGATGTCCTTGGCGGATCGGCGATCGGACCCACCACTTTGATCTCCGGCGCCAGAGCTTCCAGAGCCTCGGGGAGCTCGATGGCCGCTTCCTCGGCGACCTCCGTTGGGCCGGGTTTGGGAGTCCCCGTTGGATCCGGGAAGCGACTCGCTTCTTTCAGAATGTCGTAGTATCGACTCATATGGCGACTTGGATCAAGCTGGCATGTTCAGGGCCACAGTTCGCAGTTCCTAAACCTTTCAGCTGGTATCAGTTCCAGTACTTTGTTTTGGGGGGCGGACGAACCGCAGGACACGTCTTCGCCGGTGCTGCTGTCGCCAAATCCTCCGTTTTTAAGTGCGCAGCCGCCGATTTAATGACAAGGAATTCACCAATTTAGGTCGAACCAACGATCACGGCGTCATCCGGTGGTAGGACCGGGTCCACCCTGGGAGTGATCAGAAGAAAATCTCTGGCGAGATTTCCTTGGATTTTGCTCTATTTCCACCGCTCCATCAAATTGGAAAAAAAACGAAGGCTGCCCTGTCGGTTGGCGTAGCTTTCATTCCGCAGGGAGCCTTCCGCCACACCGTTCGTTTTGCCGTCAAAGTCCTCCGGGTCGTCCGGATTCTGCCGATCCGTTCGCGAGCCGGATAACCGGCCGTTCCGCACGGTCGCGAGGATGGTATCGTTGCCAATCGGGTATTCTTCCAATGTGATCGGTACCACCAGATCCAGATCCTTGGCGGCCTCGTCGATCATCTCGATGGTGATACGCGAAGATTGCAGTGCCAGCCCGGTCTGCAGCGCGCTATCGCAAAGACTGTTGACCAGGCGCGGAATTCCCTGCGAATATTTGTAAATTCTCTCCATCACCGCTTCGGAAAAGAGAGTTTGCTGTACAGCCCCGGCGCGCGCCAATCGGTGTGGCAAGTACTCTTTCAATTCTTCCAGCGTGAGCGGGTTCAGCTTCGAGACGCAGCTGACGCGCTGCTTGAGTTGCCGCAGTTCCGGCCGGCGAAGGATGTCCATCAATTCCGGTTGGCCGGCCAGAATGATTTGCAGCAATTTCTCCTTGGTTGTCTCAAGGTTCAACAGCAGACGGATTTCCTCCAGCAGATCCACCGGTAACCGCTGCGCCTCGTCGACCACCAGAACGCACGGCCGACCTTCGTTCCTATGCCTCTCCAGACATTCCTGGAGCGCCACCAGTTGCCGGCTCTTCAGCGACGAAGAACACTCGACCCGGAACTTAATCATGAGCAGATCAAAAAACTCTTGCCGTGTCAGCGTCGGGTTCGTGGAGACGGCCGTGACAAAGCGCCGCTTTTCGAGCATTCCCAGCAGCGCAGTGAGCACGGTGGTTTTTCCGGTTCCTGCCTCGCCTACCAGAACCGCGAGTCCGGAACGGGTGCAGGAGCTGTAGACGAGTCCGGCTAACGCCTCCCGGTGTTGTACCGTCATGAAGAGGTAAGACGGATCCGGCGTCAACCGGAATGGGTTTTCCTTGAGATTGTAAAAGCCCTGATACAAGATTTCCTCGATTTCGCTTTAGCTGCGGTAGTGATACAGAATAAATGCGCAAGACGCCAGGAGCGTCGCCACCACTGCGGAAACGGCGGCTCGCATAATCATGCCTCTGCGCCGCGCTCCGTCCGCGGCCGTCCGGATGATAGGAATCGCCTCGAGCACAGGGATATTTAAGTCTTCTGTAATTTGTTCGGGACCCGTAATCGTGAGCCCCAGCAACTCGCTGCTGAGCGCGAGCAGCACGCCAAAAATCAGACCTCCGAAGCTGCCTGCCAGGTTGATCAGCATGCGCTTTGGACGCGACGGTTTTTCGGACGGTTGTGCCGGATCCAACACCGAGAATCGCTCGCCCTTCTGCCGAATCTCCAACTGTGTCGCGGTTTCCGCCGAAAGCTGCTTGTCCAAAAGCTGCGAATAATGACCTTTGGATATTTCGTAATCCCGAACGAGATCCGTGATTTCCTGCTCGCGAATCGGAACCGCCTCGAGCTTAGCCTGATAATTGGCGAGGAGCTTCTTCAATCTCTGCTGCTCCGCCACGTGCTTTTGAATCTCATCATCGATGGATCGGAGCTGCGATTCAAGCACGGGGTTGGGCGTGTTCACCGGAGGTGGAACTTTCCTGGCGACCGAGGTGTCAGGAGGTGAGGACGGGCCAGCAGCGGCGGCATCACTAATTTTAGCTGCGCCGGAATCCTGCGCTTGTCCTGCTTCGGCGCCCTCGCGGGCGGCCGCCTTCGTTTCTTCCTCTGCGACGTCCAATCTCGCCTTCCGCACGTCCGGGTGTTTGTCAGTCAGTCCGCGAGCCAGGAGCGCGGCCAGCCGGAGCTTTGCGCTTGGGCCGGCGTTTGCGTTCTTGGCGGGGGCCTTAGGGAGTTTCGAATCTGCCGCCTCCCGCGTGGATGCTGGTTTGGTGTCGGCTTCGTCGAGATCCACCACCGGCACGGATTGCGTAGCCATCGTTTGCAGAAGAGATCGTTGCTGCTCCGCCCGGTTCAGGGCCTCACTTTCGAGTTGCAACTGAGACTGCAGTTGACCCAGAATCTGCAGCGTCGAGGCCTGTTGCTCGGGCATTTCGCCGATGTGTTTCAGCTTGAAATCCCGCAGCTTGGCCTCCTGTTGTTCCAGTGTCTTCCGCGTTTCCTGCAGTTGGTTCTGGAGAAACTCGGTCGTTCCGGTCGCCTGTTGCTCGCGTGCCTTCAAATTTTCTTCGATAAACAGGGATGCCAGATCGTTCGTCACCTGGGCCACCAGTCGCGGATCCTTACCGCTGTAGGTGACGCGAAACGCCTGTAAGTCCTGCCCTCCGCCTAGTTCGCCCACAAGCGTCACGGATATATCGGACCGCATTTTGGCGACAATTTCCTCGCGGGCTTTCTTGTTGCGTTCTTCCGGGTAGAGATGCAGATCGTCGATAATCTTCTGCAGCCGGGTCTCGCTCAGAATCTGCTGCGACAGGGTGCTGAGGCGATTGCGGACATCGCCGGTTACGGTTGATCGCACGTAGCTTTCGGGGACTTTTTGAGGGTCCACCAGAATCACTGTCTGGGATGTGTAGACGTTCGGCAAATAATAGGCAACCGTCATCGTGATGGCGGAAACCACTACAAAGACGGCCAGCACCAACCACTTCCGGTGGATAATTAGCCGTAGATAGTGCTGGGGAGACAGGGAGGCACTCATGCCCGGGCCTTTGGGGGTGGCCGCTCCAAGACCTTGGCTCAATGTTGGCATTGATCAAGCTCTCAAGCACGCAGCTCACCAAACCCGTTAATAAACAGAAGAGTTTGAAAGCCTGAGGTTTAGTGGCTGCTCTGAGGATCGCGGCGCTCGGCGTTCCCCCAAATCGTTTCCCGCGTCCCTGCTTTCTGGAGGGTTTCGACCGGCACTCACCTGTCAGGAGAGCTGGATGGTACCCCAAAAAATCGTATTTTGTGCCAAAAAGCTTCTGCGGCATTCAACGCGCATCCACTACCGCTAGAGTTTGGAGGGTGGCTTGAAAATTGCCCTACTCCGGGAACCACCGAATAGCTGCATCGCATTCCGTGGCCCGCAGAGATTCCCAGGAGGGATTCCTGCCGTTCAAGCCTGACGTTATGTGTAAAGCTTTGAGAGTTCTTCTTGCATTCCCTATTCTGGCGGCAGTCTGCCAGGGACAAGGCCTGTTCGACAATCCGAACTTCATCAAAACGAAGCTGGATGGACTCCGCTTCTATGGAGCCTCCGTTTTTTACGGATATTCCAGCTCAGCGTACCCGCAGACCGGCCAAGGCTTTATTCCCGCCACTGGCGCCGCGCAGCTTGGCTCGGACTCAAGCTATGGAGCAATGCTCAGCGCTGGGTGGCAGCATCATCGAGGCCGGACGAATATGTCGGTCGAGTATACGCTCACTTACTCAGGGGCACTCCGCTACTCGAACCTGAACGCGTTTGGCCACAGCCTCCTCCTAGCAGTGAATCGGGACCTTAGCCCCAAGTGGAAGCTGAATATCGCCGGGGCGGGGCAGGATGCAACCCTGAGCCAATACCTGTTTCAGCCGTCCGCGCTGGGTCAGCTTTCCGGATCTTCGGCGAACTTCAACGATGTTGCTGCCGCATTTTCGGTGGGTCAATTCAGCGACCCGCAGACCGCATCCGCACTAACCAACCTCCCGTACCTGCAAACTGCCGCGCAAAGCGCGCTTCTCGGCTATCAAATCCTCACTTATAATGCGACCGCCTCGCTAACGTATGAGTTTTCCCGGCATATCAGCTTTCAAGCAGCGGCGTTTGGAAATGGCGGGGAGACCCGCACCACCGGACTGGATGCAAGGCCTCCCTCGGCTTTCGTCATGCCAAAGACGGTTGGCGGTAACGGCGGCATTGCGCTTGATTACGATCTTTCGCCCAGGACAACTCTGGGAATCAACATCAATGCCAACCGGATCGCGAATCAATACCAGAACGTCACGACGGGCACGATCAACGCTGCCTTAGGCCGGAAGATGGGAAGGCACTGGTTCCTGCGTGGCAACGCCGGGGGAACGTATACAGGGGCCGTTCAGCAGATCTATGGCACTCCAGCGACGCGCCAGCTGATCTGGGGAGGATCCTTGGGCTTTCGCACGTACGGAAATGTGTGGCTGGCCTCATATAACCGCTCCGCGTATGACGGCACCGCTTTTGCAGTCGGCCGGAACACGAACATCTCAGGCGCTTGGAACTGGCATCGTCCTTCGAGCCGGTGGTCACTGAACGCGGACGTCGGACGGGTTCAGATGGAGGGCAACGGCTTCGCCTCGATCTCCGGTTGGCAAGCAATGGCGGGTGTTGCCCGGCAACTCACCTCGACTGTTTCATTCAACGCCAGCTACGTCCACCTCGACAGCCGTGGGTCCTATCTCGGCGCCAACCCCATCGCGTTCAAAACCAACAGCGTTCGCGTGACGATCCGCTGGTCGCCAGAGTACAGCCTGTAGGAATTTCCGATTTGCGGGTTTACTGCCCGAAGCACCGCTGTACCTGAGGGATCAATGCGGAGGCGAAGGCACGAGCCTCCTCGAATGCGCCAGGCTTATCCGGCACAATGACCCGGACAATAGATGCGGCGGTGCTGTTGTTGAACAGCGCATCCCGGGCCAGCAGAAGTTTCCCGGTATACTCGCTGGCAATGATGCGCCCTTTGGATTGATACCAGTAGAGGACCCGCATATGCTCCCCTTCACGGGCGATCGAATAATCGTTTACCGTGACGTTGGACCGCCCGCTCGGGATTTCAGAGTTTCCGTAATTCCAAATCTCCCATCCACTGCCTGGCAGGCAATTCTTGGGAGAGTGCATACTCTCTCCGGCGCGCTGCTGCGCGTAAAAGGCAATGAACAGATCCGCACTCAGACCGTCTTTAGTGTAAGTCCGGGAGAGATAACTGGAGGGCGCGAGTTGCGCCAGGACTTCATCCGCCACTGGCGGATTATCGGTTCCCGTGAAACCCGCAATCTGGCGATCTATCGTGCTGAGAGGCTGCGCCAGAAATCCGGGAGTGCGGTGTGCGCTCAACCGCGACGCTGCCCATGTGCCGCTCAACAGGATCAGAGTTCCGATTAATGGAACCGTGGAGTTCGAGGATCGATTCATGATTGCCTACCCGCCCACCGAAACAGGAATCTTCCCATCGCCCAAAGCGAAGCAAATCCCAGCAGGAATACCAGCCAGCCCGAAAACGAATGATAAAAGCCCATGGCGAACTCCAGCTTGTAATCCGCCAGAATGGCGGTTCCCGTGATTCTCAGGACGTTCACGGCGATGGCCAGCGGAACGGACAATATGCAAATGAGAAAACGCCCGAGATAGGATGCCCCTTCGACGTATCCCAGCAGCAGGGAGGCGACAACCATTGCCGATAACGAATGCAACCCGCTGCAGGCTTCCGCTACACCCAGCGACGTATTCGCCAGATGGATAATGTTTCCATCCCGAAAAATCGAAATACCGGCCGCTTGCGCCAGCGTGGTCGAAACAGTGGAGGCCAACAACTGTAAGGGCGCGGCTATCTGGTTGTAGATAATGGCTGGGAACGGAATCATCGTGACCAGTAGCAGGTATGGGAAAGCGAACGTCCGAAACCTTCGCCATCCCCAGAAGCTCCAGGTTATTCCCGCGAGCAGCAGAACCATCGAAAGCCTGGTTATGAAGAACTCCGCTGCCAGGCGGCCGATCGTCAACAGGAGGCAGGCAAGCGCTGTCAGCCATAACCCCCGAGCATCGGCTTCAGCCGAAACGCTACGTGTAACGTGCCACCGCGTGTACGCGATATATGCAGCCAAGGGCGGGATGAGCATCCCGTAAGAGGCTTCCGGCTGAGTCCACCATTCGGAGGCCAAATCCGCCGCAGTGCCGGCGTACAAGATCATAGCCAGGACCGCAATAATCGCTATTTTGGTCCACCTAAGCAACAGCTCCGGGTTGCTTTGGGGGGCAGGATTCGCCTGAGGAGCGGCGGCAGCAGCAGCAGTAGTGTCCATCCGAGGCCGTACTAAGTGTTGCACGTCTGAAACCATTCTAAAACTCAATCTATTGCCAAGTTGCCGCGCTCGCTTCGTATTGAGCGACAAAGTTTCGCAATTTGTGCAAACAATGTTTCCGCCCGTCCCGGAGGTGCCTGCGATGGCGGGGTTTAGGGGTGGCCGGAAAATTGCCACATCCCGCCCTGATAGCGAGGCCAAGCACAAGAAGGCCGCTGTAGCGCGAGAGCCCAAGACCGGTATCCAACCGGCGCACGGCCCGAGCCGGGTATTGCCGGCCCAAGGGACAGTGGAGGGCTCCAGAATCGGATGAGCGCCGGGTTTCGAAAGTAGCGGCGATTTTAATGTTTCGAGTTTTCAATCAATACGTATCCGCCAAAGCCGTCTTCTTGATGGCCGTCGAGAGTGTGGTGATTGCGCTTTCTCTGTTATGCGCAGTGAAGTTGCGATTCTGGAATGACCCGGCTGAATTTTCGTCATATCTCTCGTTGCCGGATTTTGCCGTCCAGAGCGCCGTAATCGTCATCGTTTGCCTGGCCTGCTTCTATTTCAACGAGCTATATGATTTCAGGACCGGCCACGGCACGGTGGAACGCGTGCTCCGTATTGAGCAATCGCTGGGCACCGCCAGCCTGTTGCTCGGCTCCCTCTACTTCCTGTTTCCGAGCCTGTTGCTATCGCGGGGAGTGTTTCTGATCGGAATGGCTTTGGTCACCGCGTTCGTGATGCTCACCCGGAAGCTGCTGGACGCTATGTGGCAGCTGACCGTTCCCATGCAAAACGTGATGATCCTCGGCACCGGTCCCCTGGCGCTGGAACTGGCTCGGGAATTGACGCGCCGCGGCGACCTGAGCATCAATCTGAAAGGCTTTGTTTGCCCGCCAGGCCTTCCACAGAGCGAAGAGCTTTTTGGGTTTCCGATCCTCGGCCAGATGGCCGATCTGGAGTCCATTACACAGAACCGCGAGATCTCCAGGATCATCGTGGCGCTGGAAGACCGCCGGGGAGCATTGCCGGCTCGGGAACTCGTTACGCTGCGCGTACGCGGTGTTTCCGTCGAAGATGCCCCGACAGCCCTGTCGGGGCTTACGGGCCGTATCTCGCTGGGCGCCGTCCGGCCCAGCTGGTTTGTTTTCTCGGACGGCTTTCATCGTTCGAAGTGGAATGAGTTCCTCAAGCGTGTGCTGGACCTGTTCGCCGCCCTGCTGGGTCTGATACTAGCCCTGCCGATAATGGCACTGGTGGCGCTAGCCGTTCGATCCGATTCTAAAGGGCCGGTGCTATACCGCCAGACGCGAGTGGGCCGCAGGGGCCGCTGCTTCGAGGTCCTGAAGTTCCGTTCCATGCGCGTTGATGCGGAACAGAACGGCGGAGCGCAATGGGCGACGGAAGACGACCCGCGCGTGACGCGTGTGGGCCATTTCCTCCGGAAATACCGGTTAGACGAATTGCCGCAATTCTTCAACGTGATTCGCGGCGAGATGAGTTTTGTGGGGCCGCGGCCGGAAAGGCCCTGCTTCATTGAAGAGCTGCGGAAGATGATTCCGTATTACGACGAGCGCCACTCCGTTCGGCCAGGGATTACGGGTTGGGCGCAAGTGCAATACAGGTATGGATCCAGTGTTGAGGATGCCGCTAAAAAACTGGAGTACGACCTGTTCTATCTGAAGCACATGTCGCTCAGTTTTGATCTGGCGATCATCTTCCAGACGATTCGGATTGTCATTGGCGGGCACGGAGGACGCTAGCCATGGGAACGGTCTGGGTGCAAAAAAACCGGCGTAGGAGGTATTGTATGACGAGCTCACGGATGAAAGCGTGTGGAACGGTTTTGTTGTTTGCGATTCTCTGCGGGTGCGCCAGTTCTCCAGAAGCGCGTCGTGACAAGTACCTCGGCCGCGGCAAACAGTATTTCCAAAAGCACGACTACTCACGCGCCATTTTGGAGTTCAAGAATGCAGCCCGGGCCACTCCGGATGACCCCGAGGTGTATTACCAGCTTGGACTCGCATTCGCCGCAGGAAACGATTTGCGCATGGCCGTAGCCTCATTTCAGAAGGCCATCAGTCTGAACCCCAAGCACGCCGGAGCCCAGCTCAAGATATCTCAATTAATGGCTGCCACCGATGACCCTGGATTCATACAAGATGCGCAAAACCGTTTGAAGGCGCTTCTCGACGGCGACTCGCCCAAAACGGACGTGCTGAATTCCCTCGCTCTGACAGAATTGAAATTGGGCCAGACGGAAGATGCTATCCAGAGCCTGGAGCGGGCGCTTACTGTAGCTCCGGGAGAATTGAACACATCGGTCTTACTGGCGGGCGCCAAACTCCGGCAAAAAGATGCTAAGGGCGCAGAGCAGGTTCTGCAAGGAGCCTGCGCGAAACTGCCGAAATCGGGCGATGCGCGCAGAATGCTGGGAGAGTTCTACATCACGGAAAACCGGCTGGACGATGCGCAAGCGCAGTTTCAACTAGCTCTCTCTCTCGATCCGAAGAACGGGGCGGCGCTCAACGATCTCGCCCGTGTGCAGTTAATGCAACGTCAAACGGCGCAATCCGAGCAGAACTTTCGAAGGCTGGCCGGATTTGAAGAATTCAAGTTCGCCTACGGTCTATTCCTTTTCCAGGAGAATCGCCGCGACGAGGCCATCCGTGAGTTTGAGAGAATTTTCAAGGAGAATCCCGAGGATCGCCAGGCCCGCACGTATTTGCTGGCCGCATACAAAGCGACCAATCAGCGCGCCGACCTCGACCGCGTCTTAGACGCAGCGATCAAGAAAAATCCGAGGGATATCGACGCACTGCTCGAGCGCGGCGAGGTTTCCATCGATAAAGGAGATTTTGGCCAAGCCGAACGCGACCTTAACCTTTGCCAAAAACTTCGTCCGGAATCTTCGGAGGTGCACTACGTTCTGGCGCGCTTACACGATGCCCGCGGTGAGACTCTGTTCTACAGACAGGAACTCGCCGAGGCGCTCCGGCTGAATCCTACCCTGCTGGCTATTCGCCTTGAGTTAGCTGACGACTACATCCACCACAAGGAGGGCTCCGCGGCGCTGGATATTCTCAATGGCGCGCCGGAATCCCAAAAAGCCAATCCGGCCTTCATCGTGGCCCGGAACTGGGGCCTGTGGACCAAAGGCAACCTGACTGAGATGCGCCAGGCAATCGACGCGGGGCTTTCCCGTGGGCGTTCCGCCGACTTGCTGGTGCAGGATGGTATCTGGAAGCTGCGGATGGGCAATCCGGCCGGCGCACGGGCGGCGCTCGAGGAAGCGTTGAAAATGAACCCTGGCGACCTGCTGGCGTTGCGAGCGCTGAG
>CAYMHP010000012.1:13277-16552 GCA_964390225.1 uncultured Solibacteraceae bacterium | reverse complement strand
GCACCTACAGCGCTCCAAAAAGTCAAAGAGTACGCCGCTCTTCAGCCCAAATCGGCGCCAGTTCAGAACTTTCTTGGCGAGTTGCTGGTAGCGAAAGGGGATCGTACTCAGGCGCGCATAGCGTTTACCACCGCAAAAGCCGCCGCGCCTCAGCTAATCGACGCGGATTTATCCCTGGTACAACTGGATGTGGCCGAAGGGAATTTGGAGGACGCGCGCAAGCGCCTGCTCACGCTGGTGTCCGCCAACCCTTCCAGTCCGATCGCGCATCTGTGGCTCGGCAATATCGAGGAAATCCGGGGAGATCACAAGACTGCCCTGGAAAACTTCCGTAAAGCTGCAGGCAGCAATCCCAACGACGCGCAAGCCGCCAACAACCTGGCGTATCTTGTAGCCGAAACCGGTGGCAATCTGGAAGAAGCCCTCAAGTACGCGCAAAAGGCGGTGGAATTGGCCCCGGACCATGCTGCGTACGCGGATACGCTCGGGTGGATCTTGTATCAGAAGGGCCTCTACAGTTCAGCCGTCCAGTATCTCGAAAAAGCCAATGCCAAGCCCGAGAACGTCGTCTGGAGATACCACCTGGCGATGGCGTACGCCAGGGCTGGAGACCTCAAGCGCGGGCGGGCCGCACTGGACATCGCGTTGAAGCTGGCTCCGAAAGCGCCGGAAGCAGAGATCGCCCGCAACGTGATTGGCGTTTCCCACTGACCGGGAGCTTAGCCCATGTCGTTTCCTTCAATCCAGAACTCTAGGAACCATTTCCAGTTGGTAGAGAAGAATAAGCCTTCTATTTTCATTATTTTGGCGACTGCTAACCTTTGGCTATTGACTTGCTCGAACACCGCTGCCTTGAGCGAATACTGATATCTCAAGCGGCGGAGGATTTAAGTGCGAATAAAAGAGGTAGCATTCAGCGCGCTAGCAGGCATCGTCGTTCTTTTTTCTGCCCCCCAAGCGAATGCCACGGTCGAGATTATTCTGTCGAATAACGGATCGACGGTGGACGTTGTTGATGGTGGGCCCGGCGACTCGTGTGCGGCGGCGAACTGCGTAACATATAACGGGGTGGTTGGAAACTATTCGATCAACGTTTCGACTGGAACCAGTGACAGTGTATTTCCACCATTCCTCGACCTGAATTCGGTAGATAAGACGGCCACAGCCGGTAATCCGGGGACTTTGACAATCGAAACGAGCGATAACGGATATACTCCGAAGCAGCTCGGTTTTCAGTTCGATGTTGGTGGAACCCAGAATGTGCCCGGGTCAGTTACCTTCTCGGCGTTCGGTGGAACCAGCAACACGAAATTCGATATGAGCAACCCGATCGGAACCCCATTGACGTTCACCACGGGCGCGTACTCGGGTTCGACCACTTCGTACTTTGCGGGTACCAGCCCGTATTCTTTGACGATTGAGGCGGCGCTCAACTACACAGGTACGGGCAAGGAGAATGTGAGTTTTGACGCAGCCTTGAGCCCGGTTCCGGAACCTGCGAGCGTTGTTCTGCTGGGCGGGGTCCTGTTGTTCACGGCCAGCCGCATCCGGCGACGCAAGCTGAACCGCGGCTAGGGTTTTCGTTCAGTTCACTTGAAAGAGGAGAGGCTTGACCGCCTTTCCTCTTTTTGTTTGAGTGGAACGCGTCCTTTCTCGTTCGCAACTTTCGATTCCCCACGAAGCATACGCCTGAAGGATCTCCTAAGAACGTAAGTGCTTCCGCACTGTTCCGATGCCTCCCGACGACGTCCTGGAATGGGCTGGCCGACGGCGTTGATCCAGTGATGCCGTCCTGGAATTCCGGGATCGGCCCAGTTCATTCTCCTGATATTATTGGGTGCGTGCCGTTGAATGGGTATAAGTTGCTGAAGGGATATGCAAACACGCTTCAAAGTTGTGAACGGCAGCCACCCGCCATCGAACTTGTTTGTGGATTCTACTGCCAGCATCGGCGTGAAATGCTCACAGGGGCGGCGGCTCGGCTGAAACAATCGTCGTTCCGCTCGGTCAGCAACCTTTACCCGCAGGTATCCTGCAAGTTATTTCTTCGGGAGTTCTACCGCAATTACCATTACGTGGAATATCCCCGCAATAACACCGAAGTACCGCGATCCGGCAGCAATAGGCAAGCCAAATACGAATTACCTGACGCTACTGATCCCAATCGCGCCAGAGCGGATGTTTGTGTCGCGTCCTAGAGCGCCACTACTAGAGAGCCGTAAAGGTGATCGGTATCTCGCGCCACCTGCCCGCCTCTGCGCGGCAATTGAGTTGGCTACGCGCCGTTTGCTGTCCGTGTGCTGACACTGTGGGCACTGCTTCCTTTCAATGCTAGTGGGGACTATCGCAGCGAGTTGTTACTATGGCCGCCAGTCTTTGAGCGGCGTCAGATGACACGGGTATTCTGACCGGTCGCGCATTTCGTTGGCGTAGTTCCTCCTCCATCCAGAATTCCTGGATATATCCCACTCTTTCTCCTGAAATCTCCGGCTCGCGTTGGCGGGATCCGTATAAGTTACTGAAGCGGTGTGCGAACGCGATCGGTACCGGAATTGCTTACCTGCGGGCTGGACTTGTGTCAATCCCAACATCTGAGCCACTGGATCTGGCTGGGAAGGTTCGTGCTTGTTCCTTTAGCGAGAAAACGTCGAGGATTTGAATTCATATGTCAACAGCAGCTCTGAAATCGGCAAGCGTTCTATTCGTACTGGGCGCCTCGGTATTATTCGCGGCGACACCTCCTGCGCTGCAGATCAGCGATGGCAGCGGCAACGTAGCCACTATCGATGACACTGGCACGGTAACATTTTCGGGTAGTTGCACAGCGGTTACGTGTACCACGTCTTCGGTATCCGCGGTTCCGGGACAAGTAACCTGGGGTGGTCAATTAGGCGTGTTCTCGATATTGACCACGGTGGGATTGAGCAAGCCGCAAAGCGCGCCTAACCCTTCTCTGGACCTGAATATCCAGAGTCTGAAAACGGGCGCCACCGGCGGGACGATTACATTTCAGTGGGGAGACACCAATTTCAATGTTAGCGGAATCACCGGCGGCACTCTGCAGGTGGGAGGGGTGCTGAGAGGCGGCGGGACGTCGACGTACTCTGCATTTTTTGATAGCACGAATACGTTGTTCGGCACCAACACTCCGGTCGGGACAGTGGGTCCGCTCGGTGCGGGAGCGTTCAGCGGGACGGTGACAGGGCCAGGCGTTTCGGCGGTGCCGTTCTCGATGACCGAAGTGGCAACGATCAATCTGAGTGCGAATTCGAATT
>CAYMHP010000012.1:11803-13267 GCA_964390225.1 uncultured Solibacteraceae bacterium | reverse complement strand
ACGGAGTGGATTTTCAGTTTATTGCGTTGCCCTCTCCTCTGAAGTTGACCTGCGCGTCGAACACGGGCCAGGTAGGAGTTCCGTACAACTCAACCTTAATGGCGGCCGGCGGAGTTCCACCTTATACATACTCCATCACAGCGGGCAGCCTGCCTACGGGATTGACGCTGAATCCCACGACGGGCGCGATCACGGGGACGCCGACTCAGCCGGGCACGTCCTCGTTCACAGCACAGGTGATGGATTCATCGGATGGTTCCGCCAATATCACGACGAGCAGTTGCTCGATCGTGGTGACGACGCCTCCGCCAATCAGCTTGCTGTGCGCCGACAACACGGGCCAGGTGGGAGTGCCGTATAGCTCGACGCTGGTGGCCAGCGGTGGAGTTCCGCCGTATACATTCTCGATTACATCCGGGGGTCTGCCGACAGGGTTGAGTCTGGATGCCTCGACGGGAGCGATTACAGGGACACCGACAACGGCGGGCCCGTTCACGTTTACTGCCCAGGTAAAGGACTCGACGAACTCGGTGGCTGGAACAGCCACGACCAACTGTGGGATCACGATCGCGCCCCCATTTACAGCACAGTGCGTATCCAAGACGACGGGCACGGTGGGCACGCCGTACAGTTCCAGCATCGTTGTATCGGGTGGCACACCACCTTATAAGTTCGCAATCGCCAGCGGATCGCTGCCTCCCGGTCTGACACTGGACGCCAACACCGGCACGATTTCGGGGACGCCGACAACGGCGGGCCCGTTCTCGTTTACGGTGAGTGTCACCGATTCCACGTCACCTCGCCCGCTGACAGTCACAACCTCCAATTGCGGGATTACCATCGCTCCGCCCACAATCACCGCGCAATGCGTGTCGGCGACGAGCGGCACAGTGGGTGTTCCTTATAGCTCGTCCATCCAGGTCAGCGGTGGGACGGGGCCTTATACGTTCACGTTGGCATCGGGCTCGCTGCCGAACGGGCTCACGCTGGACTCGGCCACGGGCGTGATCAGTGGGACGCCGACGACGGCGGGGCCATTTTCGTTCACTGTCCAGGTCACCGACTCTACGCCTGGCGTACACGCGACGGCCACTACAGCCAATTGCGGGATCACGATTGCGCCTCCAACACTCACTGCGCAGTGCGTCTCCGCGACGACCGGTACAGTGGGCGTGCCCTATAGCTCTTCGATCACGGTCACCGGTGGCACGGGGCCATACACCTTTGCGTTGGCTTCCGGGTCACTGCCAGCGGGCCTCACTCTGAATACGACGACGGGCGTGATCAGCGGTACTCCGACGACGGCGGGTCCGTTCTCTTTCACTGTGACGGTCACCGACTCTACGCCTGGCGTACACGCGACGGCCACTACAGCCAATTGCGGGATCACGATTGCGCCTCCAACACTCACGGCACAGTGCGTCTCCGCGACGACCGGCACAGTGGGTGTGCCGTATAGCTCTT
>CAYMHP010000012.1:0-11703 GCA_964390225.1 uncultured Solibacteraceae bacterium | reverse complement strand
GACCGTTCTCCTTCACCGTGACGGTCACCGACTCTACGCCTGGTGTACACGCTACCGCAACTACTGCGAATTGCGGGATCACCATCGCGCTGCCGCCGATGACCGCCACCTGCGTTTCTACGACGACCGGCATGGTCGGCGTTGCGTATAGTGCTTCCATCGGTGTTAGCGGCGGCACGGCACCTTATACGTTCACGTTGGCGTCCGGTTCGCTGCCTGCTGGGCTTACGCTGAATCCGACGACCGGCGTCATCAGCGGTACTCCGACGACGGCTGGTCCGTTCTCCTTTACCGTCAAGGTCACCGATTCGACGCTCGGCGTACATGCTGTCGCAACTACTGCTAATTGCAGCATTGTGATCAGTTCTCCGCCTCTGAACATCTGCGGAGTGACATGGGGGTATTGGAAGAATCACGTCAGCCTGTGGCCGGTCACCTCTTTAGTGCTCGGCAGCCAGACGTACTCGCAAACCGAGCTAATTAACATTCTCGGGATGGCGGTGAAGGGAGATGCAAGCATCAGCCTGGCGCACCAACTCATCGCCGCGAAGCTGAACGTCTTCAATGGAACCAATCCGACTACGGACAATGGAGCCATTGCCGCGGCGGACGCACTACTCAGTCCACTTACGGGCAAGCTGCCGTACAACGTTGCGGCGTCTTCGACCCTTGGACAGCAAATGACCGTGGTAGAAGGCCAGCTTGACGATTTCAACTCAGATGGAAAACTGCAGCCCGGATGCGTTATGCCGGGCGGCGGTA
This sequence comes from uncultured Solibacteraceae bacterium, assembly GCA_964390225.1. Lineage (GTDB taxonomy): Bacteria > Acidobacteriota > Terriglobia > Bryobacterales > Bryobacteraceae > PSRJ01. Next base: position 10,941 of record CAYMHP010000012.1, on the reverse strand, counting down.
GCTCGCAGCCGATCAGCTTGGCGTGCGCCGCGAACACCGGAACGGTGGGCGTGGTCTACTCCTCCGCACTGGTTGCAAGCGGCGGAGTCGGACCGTATACCTTCTCGATCACGTCCGGCTCCCTGCCCCCGGGTTTGACCCTGAACACCTCCACCGGGGCCATTACGGGTACGCCGACATCGGCAGGGACATTTAACTTCACCGCACAGGTGATCGACTCGACCGGAAAGCCGGCGGGCACGACCACCTCGAATTGCGGGATCACGATTGCACCTTCGGCGACTGCGCCGTTGAAGCTTGCGTGCGCGGCCACTTCCGGCCAAGTCGGCGTCAACTACAGCTCGGCTCTCGTGGCCACCGGTGGCGTACCGCCATACACCTACTCGATCTCGTCGGGAGCGCTTCCGGGCGGGTTGCTCCTCAATACCGCAACTGGAGCGATCACCGGAATCCCGACCGCGAGCGGGAACTTCAATTTCACAGGCAAAGTTGTGGATAGCTCGGGCGGCAGCAGCAATACCGCTACGAACAACTGCGGAATCTCTGTTGCACCCCCGCCAACAACTAACGTCTGCGGCGTTACGTGGGGTTATTGGAAGAACCACACCAATAACTGGGGAGCCACCAGTCTCATCCTTGGCAGCCAAACATACACCAAGGCGGAGCTGATCACGATTTTCCAGACGCCGGTGAAAGGCGACGCGAGTATCGACCTGGCTCACCAGCTCATCGCGGCCAAACTGAACGTGCTCGATGGGACGCCGATCTCGACCGCTGGGACGAACATCACGACTGCCGATTCGCTCCTCAGCCAGTTCTCGGGCAAGCTGCCGTACAACGTCAGCCCCTCATCCGCGATCGGCACCCTTATGACGGCCACGTCGTCCAACCTGGACGACTTCAACTCCGACGGCAAACTGCAGCCTGGCTGCGTGATGCCGAACTAACGATGTATTAACCCTCAAAGAGGGGGAAGGGCCGGTAACCGGTCCTTCCCCCTTCTTTTTTTTGCGAGGCCGGGGAGCAGGAGAGCAGGAGAACTACTTAGCGGGTTTCTTCAACAGATCGCAGCCTTCAAATGGAACGCCATCTTGAAGGTGGCCATCCAGGCAGGCATTCAGAGCGGTGGCAGCAATTCCCGTTTCCTGCCGGCGAAACTGCAGAATGAGATCGGTTTGGCTCTTCGAGCCTTCAAAGCGGGTCAATACCGGCGCCGCTCCCGAGGGGCCGAAGCGAAGACTGGCCAAATCCGTTCGTTTGGAGTCCAGCGTCGCTGTGCTATGCAAGATCACTTCGATTGATTCATCGCCGGACCGAATCGATATGGAAGCCGGTTTGTGCCCCCAGACCTGAACATTGATTCCGATGTTTGGATTTGACGCTGAACCGGTTTCCGTGTACGGGCCGTCGAGCTTCCCTTTTTCATCAAAAACCTTCAGCTGATGGGCGGCGTCGGTGGCTCCGGCGAGGTTGTACCACACATATTTGCGGCCCCCCGCCGTCGTACGCCCCAACCCCATCACACCGAATTGAAGATCCGCCCCTCCGGGCACGGACCAGTTCAGGTTTTTGAAAGTAACTTGCAAGGCAGAGTGGGATGATCTCGAAACGTGTACGTCGGCAGTATCGGGCGTATCCGCTCCGGTGCGCAGCGTTGCCGTTTTAATGACCATCAGATTGTGGCAGTCGCAGATGGCTTCGCCGGGAGCGGGGGGAGGGCTCTCAATTCCTCCGAAGAGGCTCACGCGTTCAAAGAGATCTCCGAGTTTGGCGGGCCCGCCGCTCGGATCGGGGAGCGCCCAAGTCTGGATCGCATCGAGGATCCAGGTTTCACCGGGGGAGCCGACCCGAAAGTGATCTGCGACAAAACCGGTCCCCATGCCCCTCCCCACGCGTATCGCCGCCTGTCGGGCAGCCGCATTATCCTGGTTCACCAGCAAAACCTGGGCATGAAGCGGCACGGCTTGCAGTAGGGCAATCCCCGCCGGGCCACACGTCAGCTTCTTCCAAAGCGGTAAACTCATTCGGCTCAACCTCTCGGATCTTTAGGATAACAGGCCCAGTAGGCCAAGTCCTCGATCCGAGTCTATGACCATTAATCCGGTACTAGAACCAGGAGAGCAGACCCACAGCCGCGCATAAGCTAAGATGGCTTTCATGCGAGTTACAGTGATTGGGACAGGGTATGTCGGTCTGGTTACGGGAGCCTGCCTCGCATACCTGGGACATCACGTCACCTGCGTCGACTCGGATAAAAGCAAGATCGATGCGTTGCGCGCGGGCGGAAGCCTGATATACGAGCCGCACCTGTCCGAACTGCTGGGCTTGGCGCACGAAGGTGGAAAAATCGATTTCGCCGACGACCCGGCGCCCGCTGTCCGCGAGAGCGATGTCGTGTTTATCGCCGTGGGGACGCCTTCTTTACCGAGCGGAGCTCCCGATTTGCGCTATCTCGAAGCGGCGGCACGCAGTATCGGGCGGGCGCTGGATGGCAGCAGGCATTGCGTCGTGATCAATAAATCCACGGTCCCGGTCGGTAGCGGAAACCTGGTCGAGGCGCTGGTTCGGGAAAGTTACATTGAGGCCGGCGGCCATCGCGCCAGGTTGAGCGTGGTCAGCAACCCGGAGTTTCTGCAGGAAGGCAGCGCCATTCTGAACTCCCTCTATCCGGACCGCATCGTCGTCGGTACGGACGACCGGGAGGCGAGCGCCGTGATGGAAGAGTTATATGACCCGATTATCACGCAATCATTTTCCGCCCCGGCTTTCCTCCCCAGGCCTGAGGGAGTTACGCAGGTTCCCTTTTTGACCACCAGCTTGACCAGCGCCGAGATGATCAAGTATGCCGCCAATTCGTTTCTTGCGATGAAGATCAGCTTTGCCAATGAGATGGCAAACATTTGCGAACGCGTTGGTGCGGAAGTGGTGCAGGTCATGAAAGGCATCGGCCTGGATGCCCGCATTGGATCGAAATTCCTGAATGCCGGAATCGGTTGGGGCGGAAGCTGCTTCGGCAAAGACGTAAAGGCGCTTACCCAGACCGCGCTGGAATATGGCTACCGTCCCTTGCTCCTGGAATCGACGCAAAACGTCAACCAGTCTCAGCGGCAGATCGTGATCCAGAAGCTTCAGGAGAAGCTATATGTGCTCAAGGGCCGGACAATCGGGTTGCTGGGCCTGTCCTTCAAGCCCGACACGGACGATATGCGAGATGCCCCGAGCCTGACCATCGCGAACCGGCTTTTGCAGATGCAGGCGACGGTAAAGGCTTATGATCCGGTTGCCATGGACGCATGCCGCCAGCAGAATCCCGATTTGCGGATTCAGTACTGCAAGTCGGCCGCCGAGATGGCCGAGGGACTGGATGCGCTTGTGGTGGTCACGGAATGGAATGAGTTCCGGTTGCTGGACCTGCGGAAAATCGCCCAGCGCATGGCTAGACCCATCCTGGTAGATGGACGCAATATTTTTGATCCCGCGGAAGCGCGGCGCGCAGGCTTCGATTATTGCGGCATCGGTTCAGCCAAAGACGGAGTACAGCAGGCGCTGCAAGTGACGGCCTGAACCTCATTCTTCAGGTTTACCGCGGTGTCTCAATGGCCGGGCGCCGGGCAGTTACTCGAAACCGCAAGGGATTGCTGCTGTCCGAGAGTATCCGCACAGTGACATCATTACTGCCGACAGCGGAAGCGGGAATTGCAAACTTAGCACCGATCTCGGTCGCCGATTTGACCCGAATATCGGCCACGCTGATTCCGCCGGCGTCGATCGAAGGCATCGCATCGGTGCTGAAGCCGGAACCGAACAGGGTCACTGGCACCGTGCTGCCGGCGCGGGCGACTGCCGGCTCCATCCAGACGAGCGAGAGCTCGGACTTCGAGGGCGGTGCGGGCGATTTGATCATGGCCTGCAATGCCCAGCCCGTATTCGTGCCTTCATCGGCGTAGGCGCCCCGAAAAATGACGGAATCCTTGGACCGGGCCTTCAGCAGCCCATTGAAGTCGAGCGCGTAATCGGCGTCCGTGTGGAACGGGCTCAAGTCGATAGCGTCTCCCGAGCACCGCCCCGGCAAGGGGAAAAAATCCATCGAGCCCAGGGCAAACGAAGGAGAGTTGACGAACTGGGATGCGTTTTCGAAGGAAGTCACGATGTTCTTCGCTTTTTGGAGGATCGGCCCGGAAATCGGAGTGGACGCGAATATCAGGTTCCCCACGACGGCATCTTCGACCAGAGCGCGGCTGCCAAAATGGATTCCTTGGCCTTCAGTATAAATCGTGTTGTTGTAGAAGTACGCGACTTGCAAAGGAAAATTCTGTTTCGTCAAAACCACTGCCGGATAGGTGTAAGGTCCGTCGACGAACACATTATCGTGAATACTGACGCGCCCGGAGGCCTGAAGCAGGGCTTCCCGGTGATTGTGGAAGAAGAAATTTCCGTAGACTTCATACAGGTTGACAGAACCGCGGTCCGTCTGCGGAAAGGCTCCGAGAATCACGTTAGGCCGGTCTCCATCGGGACTAGGGTGGTCGTTTTTGATAAAAACGTTGTTCCGGATAATCGTGGACGTGGGCCCCAGCGGAAGGCCTGGAACGGGAGGCAGAGATCGCTGATCCTTGATCTCCATGTCATATCCGATGGTGTCCTGGATTAAGTTGTTTTCAATCACTCCCGCCACGAAGGGCTGAGTTCCGTCAGAATCACCCAGATAAATACCGGTGCCCGCGCCCACGATCCGGTTGTAGCGAATGGTCCAGCCCCAGGTAGGCGTCTTGGTGGAGATGCCGTCGGTCTGCTGGCCTCCATTCTGGCCGACAAACGTGTTGTTCTCGACCCGGATATGGTGCACCAGATTATTTTCATGGCCACGCGCGCTCAGTCCGAACGCCCCCGGGATTCCACGGCTATCGATCCGGAGATTCTCGATCGCGAGATAACTGCTATCGACAACTTCAATTGTGTTGTGGTCGGGTATTCCCAGAATGATCGCTTCGGGTGGGGAAGGCGGTCCGGCGATCGTGATCCATGCATCGGGTTTGCCGTTCAGCCCACTGATGGGCAAACCGGGGTATTTCCCCGCTTCGAGTTCCAGCGTATCTCCTGGTCTTAACCGGCGGATCGCGTCTCGATAGTTGGACGGTTTGGCGTGAATTACATTTGCGGAGGCCTGCTGCCCGGTCAATCGGCCGCTACTGAAGGTGAGAAGCGCTGCCGTAGCGGCGAACGTTGCGGTAGACAAGCCGCGATATAGGGTTCTACGTGTGCTGCGGTTCATCGTTGCCCGTAAAACAAGCGAATTGAATGGCCTAGTTCCATTACTCCCTGTTCTCGAGCGCACCCCGAATCAGTTCTAATCTTGGGGATTTTGCGCAATCGTTCGGGATTATCTGCACGCCAGCTACAACAAATCACATGAGTTAGCCGATGGCACAAGGTATGCTAATCGCTACTCCAGGAGGATCCCGGGTGTTGCAAAGAATCGCCGACTCGACTATATTGACTGGGGTTTCCGTCCTGTACTCCGTCGCCCTGATCTTCCTGAAATTTCGCAAGATCTGAAGCTTGCAAGATCCTCAATGGTGTCACTGTAGACGCCTCCCACATCCCCGGGGGTTAATCTTCTCTGGTTTCCTCACTATGCGCCTCGAGGGCACGATTGCCGGCCGACTCGGCGATGTGCTGTTGAACCGTAGATAGGTGGTAATCGTCGATCTGGCATGCAATCCCGTAAAGCCCTTCCGTGGCTGCGGATTCGGTTCGTACAACGCGGACCCGGCACTCCAGTCGTAGCGTGTGCTCCTTGCATAAGGGATCATGAGCCGGCGCGCTGAGGGCGCAAATAGCAGATTCACCTGGGGCAAGCGGCGTTCGGGATAAGCAGTAGAATCCGCTGCTACTGAGGTTCTCCGTTACGCTTTCGACCGCTTCTGAAACCTGGTCACGGAAGAAGAGTACGGACCAGCGAACACTCATTCGAACCCGTTTACGCCGGTCATACGCGAGACTTCGATGCGCGTTTCCGGGACGGGTCATAATACCGTTCCCGGCATACAAGTCGAAGGGATTGGCTGACATTTTCAACCGCTACCCCGTAGGCATTTTGGCTGCCAGTGTTGCTTATGCCTAAGATTTCCGATACTTCGCAATAATTTCTTAGGGTTTTCCCGAGGCAAAGACTCTTTCTTTTTCTGGAATACGTCACCTGCTGCGCCAATGCCCGCCCGGAGCTACGGGCATGGGTTTTGCTGTTATCAAAGCCGAACAATCAGAGAAGAATCCAGGCGACGGCCTCCTCATTCCGGCGCGAAGCGCCTAGCAGGCGCCACCACCCCGGCTAATGGAATCAGGAATGCCTCAGAAACCCATGCCCGATGGATATTCAACTGGTTTCGACGGCCGAGGACCTCATCCTTTTATGCCGGGAGGTTTTGGGGGAAGTCTGCGACCCTCAGTGCACTTTTTCAGCCGTCGCTGCGCCGGACCCGTCCGTCCCTTCCGATCTGTACATTTGGGATTGTCACCCAAAGCTCCCGTTGCCGGAAGGTATTGAAGAGAGTCCTTCGAAGCACGTCCTTCTGGTAGACCGCCAGGATCTCGAAAGGTTGCGACACGAGGGATGGCAGAGTGCCACGGCCGTGCTCCTCAAACCGCCTAATCGCGAAAGATTGGCCGCGCTTCTCAGATTTGCCATTTCCGCCCGTCTCGTGAATTCTTTAAAGAGTGAGCGAGATCTGCTGTTGCAATATCTTATCCAGGCAAATCTAAAGCTGCAGGAACGGGACCAGGACCGGACCAATTTCCTCGCCAGGGCAGTGCACGATTTTGGCGCTCCCCTCACTGCATTGAATGGGTATTGCGGGCTTCTGCTCACCGATGATGCAGGGCCGGTGAATGAGAACCAGAGAGAGGTTCTGGCGCGGATGCTGAGCAGCGCCCGGCGTCTGTCAAGCATGGCGGCGGGCATGTATCAATTGAGCCAGCGGCACCACCCGGAAACACCTCCCAAGCTCCAGAGGAATGAGCTGTCCGATTGCGTGAATGAGGCCTTGCGCGAGGTCGATCAGGCGGCCATGGAGAAGCACGTCAGTATCTATGTCGACCTGAGCCCCTGCGATGAGCATTTGTATTTCGAGCATGTCCAGATCGAACAGGTCCTCTTCCATTTGGTTGATAATGCCTGCAAATTCACACCAAATAACGGTTTCGTCGAGGTGCGCGGATATCCCTTCTTTTGGAACAGACGTGCGGTTCGTTCCGGCACCCGGATTTCCAGTGACCGGCGCGGACCGCTTGAAGACCGGCCGAACAGTTACCGAATAGATATTCGCGACTCCGGTACGTGTATACCGCCCGAACACCTGGAGAGAATGTTTGAAGAAAACAGCAGGTATGCGGGAAGCAAGGACCGTTCGGGAGGCGGGCTCGCCTTGGCCGTGTGCCGGATGGTAGTCGAACAGCATGAGGGACTAATCTGGGCCGAGAATACCGTTTCCGGCGTGATGTTTTGCGTGGTACTGCCCACCTTTCGGCCCTGCCAGGCAGAGCTGAATCAAGGGCCGGAGGTGCGGCTCGAGGTACATCAGCCGCCATCGGTCGCCAACCAAAGCACGGGGTAAGCTAAATCCAGCCGTGCAGCCAATACCAGGCCAGCGCCACAGTCTCGTGGAGCGTGACCTCGTTGTGGCGAACCGCCCTCCAGCTAGGGAGCAGCTCGTTCCGTAGCGATTGTAATTCCCGAAATTCCGACGGAGCTGGCCAGACCTCGATCCCCAGCTTTCGGAAACTCGCCGCAGCACGCGGCATACTGGTCGCGTCCACGACCAGCGCGATCCTGGCGACGCCGTGGTGACGAAGAATTTCGGCGGCCCATACGGCGTTCTCATGTGTGGAGCGGGAGCGTTCCTCCGTCCACAGCATGCTAGCAGGAATGCCCTCCTGTTCCAAGGCTCTTCGCATGGAAACGGAGTAGGGCTCGTCGCCGCTTCGCGCTCGCCCTCCGCAAGCAAGTACGGGCACCGCTTGCCAATGCCGGTAGAGCCACGCCGCGAATTCACACCGTTGATATGTTTGAAAATCCAGCAGGGGATACGGACGCGCGTAAATGGGAGGATCGACATACGCCGAAAGTACAACGATGGCTTGGGGGTGAGCGGCGGCGTTAAAGGGTCGAACGGGATACCAGATCTCCAGAGGGCGCGATAGCAGCCAATCGACGGGCGGCCACGAAAAAATGAACAAGCCCAACAGTCCCAATCCCAAGAGCCATGCTCCTTTCGTCCTGCGCAATCGGATCCATCCGATCAGGCCAACCAAGCAAAAGAACACGAGGAGAGGCTCTGTGTATTGCATTTAAAGTGACCGCCGTTCCGGAGGAATACCACTATTCTCCCGCTGACGCTCGTGAACTGGTTCCACCTGCACCTTGCACAGGGCAGGCGGCAATTTGCATCGGGGCTCTACGATACGATCGCCGATTCTTTTGAGCATGCGGATGATTGGGCTGCTCTGCTTTCCGGCTGCGCCACTGAGGTGTCCCGCCGAGGGTAGAGCGGATTGCGGTTACTTCGCTCCCGGATCCTTTGGCTTCGGAGTACATTCGCGAGCAATTGTGACCGATGATGCGACCGGCGCTTTGGACTCGGCGCGTGCCCGGGCGGCAGAGCAAGGGATCCCGCCGCCAAAGTGAGAGCCGGCTAGATGTGCTCGGCGATGAAGGCGCGGGGCCGCGCCGGAATGAGCTTCAAATGTTCAAGCGTGCTCAAGATTTTGCCTACGCTCTCTTCGGGGGATTCGGTCGAGGAATTGATAACGACCTCGGGCGCGAGTGGCGGCTCATATGGATCGGAAATCCCAGTAAAATGCGGGATTTCTCCAGCCAGCGCCTTCTTGTATAACCCCTTCACATCGCGTTTCGCCAAGACCTCAATTGGGCACTCGACATGAACCTCCACAAAGTTCCGGATGCGCGAGCGCACTTCCTCGCGCACATTGCGATAGGGGGAAATGGCGGCGGCAATCGCGATGACGCCATTGCGCGAAAGCAATTCGCATACAAAACCGATGCGGCGAATATTCTCGTCGCGATCTTCCTTGCTGAAGCCCAAGCCCTTCGAAAGCCAGGTCCTTACAACGTCGCCGTCGAGGACTTCGACGGCGGCGCCGCCCGCGCGCAACCGTTCTTGCAGTAAGCCGGAGACAGTGCTCTTGCCGGCGCCGGAGAGACCGGTCAACCAGATCGTGAATCCCTTGTGGCCGCTCAGGTCGTTGCCATTCAGATCACGGTAGGCGAAGAGTTCCTCTTCGCTCTCGTTCTGCGCGAGTTCTGGGAAATGAAAATCCATCCGTTCTATGCCTCGTCTTCAAATTGAGCGTGCTGCCGGGCGTCACGGTGCTGGGAATTGCACGGCGACTACCACGCGTATGCGATTTCCATTATGGCCAGAATAGGGACCGGAACATAGGACCAGCGGTACAGTGCCAGGTAATAGAACTCGTGCGGGGAGTCTCCTTTTGAGGCACTTACGCAGCCGTGCGCGGGTTTTCGGCGACCCGCCGCGGCGGATCGGGGCCGGCCGGACAGGCGGCGGGGAACTTCCCAAACCACGGCCCAAAGTCCCGAGGTTTTGGACTGCCCGGGAAAGCGTCAACTCAAGCCAGATGAGCCAGTTATTGGATTGACTCGCCGTCCTGGCCAGCACGGGCCGAAAGCGGTTCGCGGCACCCCACTTGCTCCGCCATTTGCTAAAGCATGAACTTTCCCCTCGTTTTGATGAGTTTTTGTGTGGGTATTCTGATCGGGCTCACCAGCATGGGGGGAGCTGCGCTGATGGCGCCATTTCTCATTCTTGTAATTGGGGTCAGGCCGGTCACAGCTGTGGGCACCGACCTGGTCTACAGCGCGGTTACAAAGATTGTGGGAGCCTGGGTTCATTGGAAACAGGACGCGGTGGATCTACCGGTTGTTAAGAAACTGGCGACAGGGAGCATTCCCGGCGGAATTGCCGGAGCGCTGCTGGTGATCCTGCTGCCTCGATTAACGCATGACGCCGAGCGGTACGTCCAACGGGGCATCGGCGGTTTACTCGTGCTGGTTGCGGTGGTGCTGATTGTCAGGATGCTTGTGCCGTTGGGGCAAAGCAGCCCGTCGGCGAAGAGCTTGCGGTTCTTGCACGATCGCGCAACAGTCATCTGGGGAGCGATTGTCGGTTTTTGCGTCGGAGCCACGTCCGTAGGCAGCGGCTCCCTCCTGGCGCCGTTTTTGATGATGCTGTACCCCACCAAGACCTCCAAAGTGGTCGGCACGGACGTGTTCCACGCAGCGATCCTAGTTTCGGTGACGGGCATGGCGCATGTCGCATCCGGCGGAGTCGAATGGGCCTTAGTGCCTCAACTCCTCGCCGGGTCGATTCCCGGAGTTGTGCTTGGCAGCCGCGTCGCAACCCTCGTGCCGGCGCGCTCGCTACGAACCGGCCTAGCCGCACTCCTGCTGTTGACCGGCTACCGGATGTTCTAGCAGGGTGCTGAAAAATGGTGTTCGCTGTCTGGCTTTCTGATGGTCGCGGCTCGCTAAGCGCCTGCAAACACGTAAGCGCGTTTATGAGATTCATGCAGTTAATGTTGTCTTTAGGCTGCAAGACGCAGGCATTTGGAGGCGTGCATGGCCACTGATTTGCAATGTATACGCCTCCATGGCCGGTGAATACACACTAACCCACCTACGGGCGCTCGAAGCCGAGAGCATTCACATTCTCCGCGAGGTCGCGGCGGAGTTCCACAAGCCGGTGATGTTGTACTCCATTGGCAAGGACTCTTCGGTGATGGTGCGGCTGGCGCAGAAGGCCTTCTACCCGGGCAAGATCCCGTTCCCGCTGCTGCACATCGACACGACCTACAAATTCCAGGAAATGATCGAATTCCGGGACAAGTTCTGCGCGGAGATCGGGG
>CAYMHP010000011.1:11758-38888 GCA_964390225.1 uncultured Solibacteraceae bacterium | reverse complement strand
ATACGGACTCCGTGGTCGCGCTCGACGGCAAATCCGGCAAGCTGAAGTGGTATTACCAGTTCACGCCGCACGACATCCACGACTGGGATGCGCAGGAGCCGCCTGTGCTGGTGGATACCAACTGGCAGGGACAGCCGCGCAAGTTGCTGCTCGAGGCCAACCGCAACGGTTTCTTCTACGTGTTGGACCGGGTCAACGGCCACGTTCTGCTCGCCAAACCGTTTCTCAAGAAGCTGAATTGGGCGAAAGGCATTGGCGCGGACGGCCGCCCGATTCTGAGCACCCTCAAGGAAGAACCGGGCGGCGGAGTTTACGTCTGCCCCGGTTTCCAGGGCGGTACGAACTGGTTCTCCACCTCGTTCAACCCGGCCACCGGTTTCTACTATATCCAGGCGCTGGAACGGTGCAACATCTTCAATAAACGCAAAATGGATTGGGAGCCGCTCAAGGGCTACATGGGCGGCACGGCCCGGCCCGCACCTGGAGAGAGCTTCGAAAAGATTCTGCGCGCCATCAACATCCAAACGGGCGAGATTGCCTGGGAACTCCCGCAAGCGAGCGGCGCGGTTACGGCATCGGCCGGGCTGCTCTCGACGGCCTCGGGCCTGGTCTTCTTCGGCGAGAACAGCGGCGCATTCATGGCAGCCGACGCCCAAACCGGAAAGCCGCTCTGGCAATTTCCGACGAACCAGGTGTGGAAGGCGTCGCCAATGACCTACATGTTCGACAACCAGCAGTACGTCGCAATTGCGGCCGGCCCGAATATCGTCGCGTTCGCACTGCCGGAGGGCGGCGACCGCTGAACGGTCAGCGAAATCTCGCGAACGCGAAGGGCCGACTGAAAGTCGGCCGCAGGCTGAACAGCCTGCCCCATTGGGATTCAGGCGCTTGCCTTCCGTTTTTCTTTTTCGATTATTCTCAGACTCTTTGGCTCGGACTGCCACGAGTTCCACAGGTGTTTCATGCGCGTCGCGAATTGCCGCGGGCTCTCTTCATAAACGCGTTCGCCCAGCGATAACGCGTTTTTTCGGAGTTCCTTCTGGTATTTGCGGATCAGCTTGAGACAGAAGTCGATGTCATCCTGGTTTCCGTACAGATCCGGCTCGGCTTTCAGCCTGTCGCGCAGGACCGTCAGGTTGTGGTGGTCGCCGAGCCACGTTTCGAGGTCTTTCAGGCTCTTTTCGTAACCCTCCATCACGTCAGTCCACAGATCCTCGAGAAGGCGCACGTCGTACCAGTGATCCTTGACGCGCTTGCGCCACTCGTGCGCGTACTCGGGGCGGGAATGATCGCGGACCCCAGCCATCGCCTTGCGCGCACTGCGGTAGCTATCGGTGAGGCCCGGCTCAATCGCCGGGAAGCCGTCAGTTTCGGGCGACCACTTTTCGAGCGAGTTGGCGGCGGGCCGAAGCTTGGCGGCAAGCCTCTTCAGCGTCGCGCTCATTTGCGTGCCCCGCTCCTGCTTGCGCTTTTGGCCGACGAGTCCGCGGCGGATCGAGCCAAGCGTATGGCCATCCAGTTCCGCCTGATATTTCTGCTTGACGCCGTCGAACATCTCGACCATTACGGCCGTGTCGCGAAACTCGGAGAGCTTGCGCCCGATATCCCGAAGACGCGGGTTCTCAACGGCGTAAACATTGTCGAGTTCCGGGCGCATGAGGCGGAGCAGCGCTCTCGTCTTCTTGAGGCTCTTGCGGGCCTCGTGAACCGCCGTGTCGCGGTTCGCGTTGGTTGCGTTCTGCAGTAAATCAGCGGCGGACTCGAGCTCCTCACGGAGGATTCTCTTCACGCCCTCGCCAACCGATTCACCGGATTTGAAACGATACGCCATAGATCTACCTGTCGCACGCCGCGTACCACTCTCGACGCCTTCACAGATGGGGCCGGATGCTTAGGGCGCCGCCGTCTTCGTGTCTGCATCGATCTTCGGCTGGGAGATGACCTTGGACGGATCCGCGTCGCGCGGGACGATGACGCCGACCCACGCAAACAACATCTCGTCCCAGCTCTGATCTCCCCAGCGGATGGTCGCCTTCGGATCGGGGTTGTACTTGTTGGTGGCCGAATTATCCCAGTGGTTAAACAGTTCGATGCGCGTGCCCGCCGGCAGAGGCTTCGGCTTGTTCTCCACGTAGATGATCTGCCAGTTGAAATCGTAGTGCGGCACGCTCACCAGCGTTTCCGTCTCGCCGGTCGGATAATCCAGGCGGATGTCCATGTCTTTTCCGCGCAGGTGCATGTGCGGCTGCGCGTAAAGCAGGGTGACGGGCTGGTTGAATTGCGCCAGCGTGTGGCCGGCAAAGTTCGGGTCGCCTGGAGGGATGGCAAAGTCGGCGCCCGCCACCGGCACGGTCAGCAGGCGGTACTTCGGAGGCTGCTTCGCGAGCACGAAGCCCACCTTGGATTGATCTTCCGCGGGCTTCCCGTTAGTCGTGTAATGCATCTCGAAGACGAGGTCCGAGCCGGCGGGCACCAGCTTCGCGGCCCTGTGGTCGAGGTCGAAGTAGTAGTTGGATTGCGCCCCGGGAACGTAGCCCACCAGCCATTCGTTCGCGGTGTTGACATTCGGGTCCACCGGCGCGGGCAGCGCGTCGCTGCCGTCGTCGCGCTTGGGCGGCACATACGCTTCGCCAGGCTTGGCATCCTTCATCCACTGCGATCCCGGAGGGCGTACATGCACGCTGGCATGATGCACCACGGCGCGGTTTCCCGGACGAACTTCGGCGTCGAGCACCCAGGTGTCCTTGGTAAAGCCGGAGGGAACGACGAAGTATGTATACGCAATCGTTCCCGAAGCAGGCACTTTGTACGGTTTCTGCATTTCAAACACGACGTCCGGCTTAATGTTCCAGCCCTCGTGCCACTCGACTGGGGCGGGCTTGTCCTTCGGGTCGCCCTCCGGCGCGCCTCCGTCCACCCATGCGCCCAGCTTGTCGATGTCCGGCTCGGCCAGCCTGCGGTCATTCGCGAAATGCCCGTACCTGGGGTCGGCGAACCAGGGCGGCATCTTCTTGCTCAGAACCGCCACTTTGATCGCCTTTGCCCACGGCCGCGTACTTTCGTAGCTCAGGAACGACATGGGGGCGATTTCGCCGGGCCGGTGGCAGGTCTGGCAGTTCTTCTGGAGGATCGGAAGAACGTCTTTGTTAAATGTAACGGCGGGGGCCGTCCCGGCAGCCATGGCCGCGGTGGAGGCAATCAATCCAGCGAGAAATAATCGCATCGGGGTGCTCCCTTCGGAAGCTGTCGCGGGCCGGCGAATCACCTGCCCCACGTGGGCAACTATAGCATGCGGGGCACGAGGTACGCGGTCCGCTAGCGCACCCGGCTGGTCTCGCCGTCCGCCAAGGCCAACTCGGTGATCCGCAGGCCTTTGTCGGTAATCCGAGAAGGGTAGAGATCCTTCAAGCGCTCCTCGTGGCCGGCAATCACGCGGTGACAGTCGCCGCCCGCGCTCTGGACCCTCGCTTCGGTTGCCATGATGAGATTGAACTGGCTCCCGACGGCAAGCCCAACCGGAACGTACTGTGGATCGCCGGCATCCGAGCCGCGCAGGTTTTCGAGCTTGTAGGCGAGATCTCCGGCGAACACCCACCGGTCGGCCGAATTGGGCGCGAGGTCGTTGCGCACGGTGACGTACATGCAGCCCCAGGTGTGCGTATCCAAAGCGGCGCGCAGATCGACGCCGGGAAGGACGTTCTCGCGGTCGCCATCGATGCAAATCAGACGGCCCTCACGGGCCAGGTCGACGGCGCGCATAATGTCGGCGGGATCGATGCCCAACATCAGCCAGCGGAAGCGGCGCTCGAGCGACATGCTCCAGACCCATTTCGAGAGCTCACGCTCCTGCAGATAAAAGGTGGCGTTCGGAAAATCTTCGAGGTTGCCCATGTGATCGAAGTGGGCATGCGTGATGAAGACGTTCGCAATATCCTCCGGGGCGAGCCCGCATTCGGCCAGCACGACGCGCGGCGAGTGCCATCCGCGAACGCCGTATGTGTTTGCCAGCACCTCGCCGTACGCCTTGTGGTTGTATCCGACGTCCACCATGGCCACGTGCCCCTGACCCCTAATGACGATGTAGCAATAGGGCAGCTTGCAGGTCCCCTGGTTGTGCGCGCCGTAGATCAGACCACTGACCGGATAGTCGGGAACATGGGCGAATTCCATGACCCAGATGGAGTAGGCACTTTTCATTGCGGCGGCGCCACCTGTCGCCGAGGGCCGCAGCAGCCCTGTTCGAACGAGACCATTTCGAAGCCCGGCAAGGCAGCCGAAGCGCGTTCCAGCGCAGCATATGCCGAGCGGAGGGGGGTTAGGATCGGTTCGACCTCGACCGAGCGGCGAGCCGCGCGAATGGCGACTCGTAGCTCCGCGGCCGCCTGTAAAAGGCATTCCTGATGACGGCAGGCGCGCGGCGTGGGCCGCGTGGTCCGAATGCCTTCAAAAGCTGCTTCGTAAAGCTGTCCGGCGTTCTCCAGCATGGGATGATGCGGGCCCCCGCTCTTCGAGCCCGCTGCCGAGAGTACAAGCAAACCGGCGAGTTGCGACGCAACCTGGCGCAGATCTTCAAAATGCTTGCGCGATTCGACGATATAAGCCGCGGTCTCGTCGTCGATGAATCGGCCGGGCTGAAGGTCTGCCCCACAGTTCTGCATAGAGCTAGCGCATTACAAAGGGATTCGGGGCGTTCCCCGCGATATCGATCCAGACGCTCTTTGTCTGCAGATACTCGCGAATGGCGTCGATGCCGCTCTCCCGGCCGATGCCCGATCGTTTGTACCCGCCGAACGGCGACATGTAACTGATGGCGCGATACGTGTTCACCCAAACCGTGCCCGCCTCGAGACGTTCAGACATGAGCAGGGCGCGGCGGATGCTCTGTGTCCAAACGCCGGCAGCCAGCCCGTAGATGGTGCTGTTTGCGATTTCGACTGCTTCGTCCTCCGTGTCGAACGGGATTACCGAAAGCACCGGACCGAAGACTTCTTCGTTGGCGATCCGCATGTCGGGTTTCACACCAGTGAAAATGGTCGGCTCCACGAACCAGCCGGAGCCGCACTCCGGCCGCTTCCCCGGGCCGCCGCCGAGACAGCAGACGGCGCCTTCTTCCTTCGCCACCCGAATGTAATCGAGCACTTTCTGATATTGCGGCTGGGTCGTGACGGGACCGACTTGCGTCGTAAGATCGAGCGGATTGCCCATCCGTGCCGTCCGCGCGAGCGCCACGAGGCGCTCGACGAACTGGTCGTGAATCGGCCGGTGGATCAGCGCGCGCGAGCCCGCAATGCAGGTCTGCCCGGTGGCGGCAAAGATGCCCGACACGACTCCGTTCACCGCCTGGTCGAGATCGGCATCGTCGAAGACGATGTTGGCCGATTTGCCGCCGAGTTCCAGGGTGACGTGCTTGATGCCGCGCGCCGCGGATTGATAAACGTACTCTCCGGTTTTGTCACCACCGGTAAACGCCACCTTGGCTACGTCGGTGTGAGTGATCAGCGGTTCCCCGACTTCGTTGCCGAAGCCGGTCACGATATTGACCACGCCGGGCGGGAAACCGGCCTTCTCGAACAACTCGCCGAAAACCAAGGCCGAAACGGAGGAGAACTCGGAAGGTTTCCAGACCACGGTGTTGCCCGCGGCTAGCGCCGGGGCGAGCTTCCATGTGGCCAGCATCAGAGGCGAATTCCACGGTGTAATCGCCGCGATGACGCCCAGCGGCTCCTCGCGCGTGAAGTTGAAAATTCCAGGCTTATCGATAGGGATGACGCGGCCTTCAATCTTGTCCGCCAAGCCGCCAAAATAGTAGAACCACTGCGGGATGTAGTTGAGCTGGCCGCGCATTTCGGCGAACAGCTTGCCGTTATCCCTGGTCTCGATCTCGGCAAGTGTGTTGGCTTCGGCGGCGATCAGGTCTCCGAGCCGGCGCAGCAACGCGCCGCGGGCACTGGCCGTCAGCTTGCGCCACTCGCCGCAGTAGAACGCATTTTTCGCCGCGGCGACGGCATGGTCGACGTCCTGTTTCGTTCCTCGGGGAATGAGGGCCCAGGGGGCCGCCGTGAACGGATTCACGGATTCGAACCAGTCGCCGGAGCAGGGGTCGACCCACGCGCCGCCTATGAGCATCTTGTGTTTCGTCATGTGCAAAGAAGATCCGCTACTTCTCCGATGTTAGCGTGAGTTTCGAGCGCATCGACGGCTGCTTCGACGGCAGAGGTCCGGTCTGCACCGAGAACGCTCGCAGAGGCGGATCGGAATCGCTCACGAATCTCCACCGGGCTGGCCGGCGTCACATCGGAAAGCCGCTTCCGGAGCGTGCTGCCATCGCGCAAAAACAGCATTACCTCGGTACCCTGCTGCCCCGGGTATGCCTCGGTGAAAGCCGCGTCCACTTCGAGCCGAATCAGACGCGCCAGGCGATTCACTTCCGGGTCGTCGAGCAACCGGTAATTCCTCTCTTCAATTGCGCCCCGGACAAGGGTGGCCGCAACGCAATACTGGATGCTCATCTTGGCCTGCAAAATGCGCTCGAACGGGCCGTCGAAATCGCAGCCCGGATATCCCACAGCCGCGGCCGAGGCTCTTACGGTTATGCCGGCGATGTCGCGCGTCGACACGCGGCTGTCTTTCACGAGGGCGAGGGCCGCCTGGCATCCCGTCTGGGCGTAATTACAGGCAGGAGCAGGCTTGTGATAGACCGCGAGAATTTCCAGCGGCTGTCGCGAAAATGGGGTCACGTCGGGCACGCGGCCGAGTCGCCGGAGTGCGGCGAACAGGCCGGATTGGCCATCGAGTGCGGTCACTGAAGCGCGCGCTCCCAACTGGGCCAACTCCACCGCCGTCACGGCATTTCGGGCGGCGAATCCGGGATGAAAGAACATCTCGTCGCCGCCGGCGTAGGCCCATTCGTTCAATCCGCCGGTGGTGTTTGCCACGAGACCTAGGGCATTCGTTAGCGCGGCTTCGTCGAGGCATAGTAAGAGGCCCCCGGCCACCGCGGCTCCGAGGGGTCCCGTAATGCCAGTCGGGCGGAAGCGCCGCACAATCTCTTGATCCATCAGCGCCCGGCCGATGGCAGCGCCGACTTCATAGCCACAGACGGCCGCCAGGATGAATTCGCGGCCGCTAGCCGGCTTCTCTTGCGCAAGCGCGAGCAGGGTCGGGAAGACCACCACGCCTAAGTGACTGACCGCAGCCGCATGCATGTCCTCGCGAACCAGGCCATGCGCGAGTGTCCCGTTGGCGAACGCCGCGGCACTCGGTGAGACGCGAAGAGGCGTGCCGACCACCGTAGCTCTGCCGCCGACGGCGCGCCCGGCTACATCGATCGCCTGACGGCTCCAGGGCAGGTCTCGCGCTTCGAAGGCGCAGGAGAGCATGTCCAGGAACGCAGTTTTGACCTTCTCCACCACGTGCGGGGAGAGGTCTTGCATGGTCAACGCGCGTGCCGCCCGCACACAACGCTGGGAAAGGCTGGACGTTCCTGCGGCTGCGGGGTTCATACCCGGATCTCACGCACCAACGCGTACGCCCGCCCAGCTCTCGACGGTCTTTACCAGTTCGGTCATGTCCGCTTCAGCGCCTTCACTGGCGGTCGCGATAGAAAGCAGTTGCCGCACGGCGCTGCCCACCACCATAGGTGTGCCCAGCGACTCGGCTTCCTCCATGCAGAGCCGAACGTCCTTGTTTAGCAGACCGATGGCGAAGCCGAAGTCGAACGTGCGGGGCAGGACGCAGCGCGGAAACTTGTCCTGCGTGGCGCTGTTGCGGCCGCTGCCGGCGTTCAGAACATCGATGATCTGCTTGGGATCGAGCCCGGCCTTCACTCCCATCACCACGGCTTCGGACGAGATGGCCATGGCGGTGGCCGACAGCAGGTTATTCAGCAACTTCATGGTCTGGCCCTGGCCCGGGCGCTTGCCGACATGAAAGACCTTGCCGATCACTTCGAGGATTGGCTTCACGGTCGGGAACACGTCGTCAGGGCAGGAAACCATCACCGCGACGGTGCCTTTTTCGGCCCCGGCGATGCCGCCGCTCACCGGCGCGTCGATCGCCAGGATGTTCTTCGCCGCGAGGCCATCGGCTACACGCTTCGCATAGATGGAGCCGGTGGTCGAGACGTCGATGAAGATTTTAACGCGGCTCCCCTCGACAATGCCCTTCGGCCCCAAGGCAACCGCCTGCACGATCGGCGGGGTCGGGAGGCTGGCCAGCACAATTTCCGCCGCCGACGCGACGGCGGCGGGCGAGTCCGCGCAGTGGGCGCCTAACGCCACCAACTCAGCTACCGCCGCCTCGCTCTGATCGGCGACGGTCAAGTCATACCCGGCGTTGATCAGGCGGCGGGCCATGCGGCCGCCCATTCTTCCTACGCCTATGAATCCAACGCTTTGTCCCGGCATCCTATACCCTTGCCGAACGGCCCCGGCCGGCGGCCTCCTGAAACTGTGCGGTATCGGTATACTGCTGGAAGCTCACGATCTTGCCGTTCCTCAGCTTGAAGACGTGCACGAACTGGGCGTGCACGGAAACCCCCGTGTTCCGGTAGGTGCCGCCATACCGGCCGAAGGCAACCACGGTATCACCAGAAGCCACCAACTCGTTCGCCGTCGCCGAGAACCCGTCCCAGTCCGCCGCGATCCGCCCAAAGACTCCTTCGAGCACGGCTTGCGGACCAACATAGGGGTTGCGGTCGGAGTACAGAAAGTTCTCGGCCTCGTTCCACTGGATGCCGGAATCGAGTATTTCAAGCACGGCTGGAATGTCTCCTCGCCCGAACGCCTGGTAGAGAGCTTTCACAATTTCGGTATTGTCTTGGGGCATTGGCTTTCCTCTGAGGGTGAAGGGACGATTATGGCACAGACGAGGCGGATGCGGTCTATGCCACTTCGGCGGTCGCGTCCATGGCAAGGCCGCCCGTGGCGTTCCGGGCCCACAGGTGGATATGCCGCCCGCTTTCGTCCGGCTTGCCGCAAACAGAGAACGGAGCAGTGTCGAATAAGGGGCTGACGGCCTGAAAGCGGAATCCGGTGACCCTCGCCTGGGGCACGCTACGGCGGAGCAGATCCATCAAGAGGGTTGCAATGAGCGGTCCGTGCACGACCAAACCTGCGTAGCCCTCGACCTCGGTAACGTAGCGCCGGTCGTAATGAATGCGGTGTCCGTTGAAGGTCAGCGCGGAGTAGCGGAAGAGTAACACGTCGTCGGCTTGAACCGTGCGCTGCCAGGCCGGGTCGGTGGGCGCGGGCCTCGACGCGGGCGCCGGGTCGGCGGGATTCGGGTGATCCCGATAGACGATAGTGTGGTCTTCGTCCAAGGCGACACCCACATCGTTGCGGATCTCGTGATGCACGGTGACGAATACCAGCGGCCCGGTTCGGCCTTCCTTGGATTCGACGGAGCTAATGCGCGAAGTGCGCGTGATCTTCTCGCCGATCGAGAGCGGGTAATGAAACGTGAACCGGCTGGCGGCCCACATCCGACGAGGCAGAGGGACGGGAGGCAGGAAGCCGCCTCGTTTCGGGTGGCCGTCAGGACCCAATTCCGATTGACGGTGCACCGGCAGGAAATAGAGCCAGTGCCACAGCGGCGGTAGCGGGTCTCCGGGTTGCGGTGGCAGATCGTCGCGATCGAGCGTAGCCGCCAGAGCGGCGACTGGGACGGCGGTCACCTGATCGGCCTGCGTCTCGGTTCGGCCCACCCACTCCTCCAATTGCGCAATATTCATGAAGCCGCCGCCAGTATATCCCGCTATTCCGATTCTGGTAAAGTGACGTGGACGGCGTATGAGTGACGGGGTATGGGAAGTCTACGCGGTGCGCTACGCGCATCACCACCGAATGTCTTCCGAGAATTTCCTCGGGGGCGATTCGCATGATATCCCCATGCCGCTCGATTACTTCGTGTGGGCGGTGGTCTCGGGCGAGCGCGCCATCGTAATCGACACCGGGTTCGATGAATTTTCGGGCGGCAGGCGCGGCAGAAATTTTCTGAGGTCGCCGGGCGAAGGTCTGAAGTCTATCGGCATCAATCCCGCCGATGTGCGCGATGTGATCATCACGCACATGCATTACGATCATTCCGGCAACCACGATCTGTTTCCGGCCGCGCGCTATCATCTGCAGGATCGCGAAATGTCCTACGCAACCGGGCGCTGCATGTGTCATCCGGTGCTGCGGTATCCGTTCGATGAAGAGGACGTCGTGGCCATGGTGAAAAAGATCTTCACCGGGCGGGTTGAGTTTCACGACGGCGACGAGGAGATTGCGCCGGGGCTAAGCCTGCATCGCGTGGGCGGGCACTCGATGGGTCTGCAGATGGTCCGGGTGCGAACGCGCCGCGGGTTCGTCGTGGTGGCGTCGGATGCGTCGCACTTCTATGCCAACATGGAGCAGGGACGGCCGTTCCCGGTGGTGTACAGCGTTGCCGAAACGCTCGAGGGATACCGGCGAGCGTACGCGCTGGCGAGTTCCTGCGAGCACGTGATCCCCGGACACGATCCGCTGGTGCTAGCGCGCTATCCGGCGCCGCAGGAAGAGTTGAAGGGCTGGGTCGCGCGGCTGGATTAGTTATGGGAATCTCCACGAGCGTTCCAACGGGCTCCGCGGCGGCGCGCACCGCCACCGGCTGGCGGATGTGGGTGCCAGCGGCGGTGATCATGCTGTGCTCGTGGCTGTCGTATGTCGATCGACAGGTGCTGGCGGTGCTATCCCCGATGATCTTGCGGGACACCGGCTTGAGCGTGCAGAATTACGCGGACGCGGTTTCGGCATTCTCGTTCGCGTACATGATCGCGAACCCGTTGTGGGGCTCGCTGCTGGACCGCATCGGGCTGCGCATCGGAATGCTGCTTGCCGTGGGGATGTGGACGGTGGCAAGCCTCTCCCACGCCTGGGTGGCGGGGTTTCTCGGATTTGCGGTAGCGCGCACGATGCTCGGCATTGGCGAAGGCGCAACCTTCCCGGGCGGTTTGCGTACGGCCGCGGATTCGCTGCCGCCGGAACGGCGGTCGCGCGGCATGGCGATCGCCTACAGCGGGTCGTCCTTGGGCGCGATTCTCACGCCGCTCATGGTGACGCCGGTGGCGCTCCACTTCGGTTGGCGCGCAGCATTCTGGATGACGGGCGGCTTGGGAGTAGGATGGCTCACACTGTGGTGGTTCGTGGCGCGGCCTCCCCTACTGATTCCGTCGCGCCGCACAGCGAAGATGGTATGGCCCAGCGTCATGGAGAGGCGCTTCTGGATGCTAGTGGTGGGAATGGGAGTGGGGGGCGCACCGCTCGGCGTCATCTCAACCTTGAGCCCGGTGTATCTCAACCGCGTGCTGGGAATGAGCCAGCGCGATTTGGGAAATCTGCTCTGGATTCCGATGCTCGGATGGGGAATCGGGTATTACTTCTGGGGCTGGATTGCCGACCGGTGGGTCGGCCCCAACCAGCGCCCGGTTGGACTGTACGTGTTGCTTGCGCTGATGACTCTTCCGCTGGTATTGGTGACGAGGACGCAATCGACTGCGGCAGTGTTGGCCCTATTCTTCTGGGGTTTGTTCACCGCGGTCGGCTTCATCACCCTGTCGCTGCACGTGGCTGCGTACGCATATGACCGCGATCACACCGGCATGGTCGCGGGGATCGGCTCGGGTGCCTGGGGCGCGGTGCTCGCGCTGATTCTGCTGCCCTACGGCCGCTGGTTCGACCACAAATGGTATGAGCTGACTTTTGTTTCCCTGAGCCTGGTGCCACCCGCGGGGGCGGCACTGTGGTTATGGATCAGCCGCCGCGCGAGCGACGGCCGCATCCACGCGTAGAATGCCTAAATTCCGAGTTCGGTGAAAACTTCCTTCGCGGTGCGGAAGCTGTCGACCGCGGCCGGAACACCGCAATAAATCGCGACCTGCAGAAAGACCTCCTTGATATCGTCTTTGGTGAGCCCGTTGTTCAACGCGCCCTTGATGTGCGCCTTGACTTCGTGCGGCCGATTGAGCGCGGTGATCATCGCCAGGTTGATGAGGCTACGGGTCTTGCGATCGAGACCGGGCCGTCCCCAGATCTCGCCCCAACAATACTGCGTGACCAGTTCCTGCAAGGGACGGCTGAAGTCATCAGCGCTGGCGATGGCCTTATCTACGTAGTCCGCTCCCAACACCTGCCGGCGAATGCTCAAGCCCTTCTCGTACATTGCTTTGTCCAACGAATATCTCCTTTTCGATGATTATCCGACACGTTCCGGGTCTTTTCTTGCACTTTGGGAGACCGCGGTTGTATCGCCGGCGGTCGCAGCCGCCGGTGCCGTTCGGCCGGCGAACAAGATCGTCAGCGCTACAAACTTCCTGGCCGTGGATGCCACCGGCGCCTAGAGGCTAATCACGACCTTGCCCATAAAGTCGCCGGAAGCCTGGCAGCGGTACGCCTCGAGCGCCTGCTCGAACGGGAAGACGTGGTCCACCACGGGTTTGATCTGGTTGACCTCAATCGCCGCGTTCATCTGCTCGAACATCGTCCGGGTGCCCACTACAATGCCGTGCATGCTGGCGCTCTTCATCATGAGTGGGTACGGGTTGATCTCGCCTGAAGGCGTGGCGAGCAGGCCGATGAGCGCGACTTTGCCGCCGAAGGCAACCGATTGGAAGGAGCGGGTCAGCGTCCCGGCGCCGCCCACCTCGATTACGTGGTCCGCGCCGCGGCCATCGGTGAGCCGGAGGACTTCCTTTTCCCAATCGGGGTACTTCTTGTAGTTGATGCCGTCGGAAGCGCCGAGCTTGGCAGCCCGATGCAGTTTGTCGTCGCTCGAGGAGGTCACCAGAACGCGTGCGCCGGCGCATCGCGCGAACTGCAGCGCGAAAATGGAGACGCCGCCCGTGCCGAGGCACAGCACCGTATCGCCTGCCTTCACCCGGTTGCCCGCCACCATCAGTGCATTCCACGCCGTCACGCCAGCGCAAGGCAACGTGGCTGCTTCTTCAAACGACAGGTTCCGAGGTATCGAGACTACGCCATCTTCGTGCAAGACGATGTACTCAGCGAGCGTTCCATCGAGCGGGCTTCCCAACGCGGCGCGCCAGGCGGGAGACGGACCATCGATCCATACCTGAAAGAAGGTGCCGGCAACACGGTCGCCCGGTTTGAAGCGCTTCACCTCAGGGCCGGTGGAAACTACCTCGCCCGCGCCGTCCGAGAGCGGGATGAGGTTGCGCGTCGCGGCCCCGCCCATGTATTTGCCGGCGATGATCGCCTGGTCGCGATAGTTAAGGGATGTCGCGCGCACACGAATGAGCACATCGTGCGGTCCGGGCTGCGGATCGGGACGCTCGGTCATCCGCAGCCCTTCCAGATCTTTGCTTCCAGCTTGGATTTCGTAAACTCGCATATCAGCGGCGTAGAGGTATAAACCGCAGTGTCCCACAATCGCCGGTGCGGCGGTGGCCGACGCCGCGGCTGATGCTGCCTGTAAGTTCCAGGATGCAAGCAAGTTGCGGGGCCGTCACCAAATGTCCCAATCTGCATCTTCATGTGTGGGAAATGAATATGGAAATTACGGTTCGGCATCTCGGAGGAGTTCAGTTTGAGGCGGGCACGCGCGGGTTCCGCGTCTTCTGCGATCAACCGGCGGAGAACGGCGGGCTTGATACAGCCATGACGCCGCCCGAATATCTGCTGGTCTCTTTGGGCACGTGCGCGGGGTTCTACGCGGCTCAATATCTGAAGACCCGGTCTCTGGAGACCGACGGGCTTGAAATCAAGGTGAACGCGGAGAAGGCGAAGCAGCCCGCTCGCCTGGCCCGATTCCGAATCGAGGTGATCGTCCCCGGCCTGGACCCGCAGCACGAGGCCGGCATTCTGCGGGCGGTGAAGGCCTGCTTGATCCATAACACTCTGCTGAATGCTCCCGCGATTGAAACGGTAGTCAGCGCGCCGGCGCTCGAACAGTATATTCGACCCTGATTATCCTGATTAGTGCTACTCTGGGGGCGTGCGGTTCGTACCTAACGAACAGGAGGCCGTCGCCGCCCTATGATTGCGTGCACAAAGCAACTGCTCCATCCCGAGCAACTGTCGTTCGTGGCTAACGCCTACGAGCCGGAGATGGTGCGCTTCCTGCGGGACCTCATTGCGATCCCCGCGGAGAGCGGTCACGAAGGTCCGGTCATCGAACGCATCCACGAGGAAATGGTCAGGGTCGGATTCGATGGGGTGCGCATTGATTCCATGGGCAACATCCTGGGCCGCATCGGATCGGGGCGCCACGTCATCATGATGGACTCGCATACCGATACGGTCGGCGTGGGCGATCCCCGCGAGTGGGCATGGGACCCGTACAAGGGTAAGGTCGAGGACGGGTACATTTACGGCCGCGGCGCCTGCGACCAGCGCGCCGGCATGGCGAGCATGGTCTACGCCGGCAAGATGATTAAGGAACTCGGGCTCGATGGAGATTACACGCTGTACGTCGTCGGTTCGGTGCAGGAGGAGGACTGCGATGGACTGTGTTTGCTCTACATCCTGAAGGCCGACGGCATCCACCCGGATTGCGTTGTGATCACCGAGCCGACGGGGCTGCGAGTGCATCGCGGGCACCGCGGGCACATGGAGATCGAAGTTCACCTGCACGGCCATTCCTGCCATGCCAGCGCTCCGGAACGCGGCGAAAACCCCATTTACAGAATGAACCGCTTAATGGTGGAAATCGAGAAGCTTAACGAACGGCTTCGCGAGGACGCATTCCTGGGGAAGGGAACCATCGCCGTGACGGAGATTCGTTCGGTATCCCCATCGCTGTGTGCGGTGCCGGACAAGTGCTCGATCCATCTAGACCGCCGGTTAACCGCAGGAGAAACCAGAGACACGGCGATTGCGGAGGTAAAGGCGCTTCCGGGGGCGGAAGGTGCGGAAATCGAAATCCTCACCTACCCTATGACAAACTCAGCTACACCGGCCTGCGGTATCCGATGGAAAAGTATTATCCGACGTGGGTGCTGGAGGAGTCGCATCCGCTCGCGCAGGCGGCCATCCGGACCTATCGCTCGCTGTGGGGCGATGCGCCAATCGTCGATAAGTGGACGTTCAGCACGAGCGGTGTGGCATCCATGGGTTTGATGCACATCCCTACCGTTGGCTTTGGACCCGGTGAAGAAGAATTGGCCCATAGCGCCGTCGAGCGCGTGCCGATCGAGCACCTGGTGAAGGCCGCCGAGTTCTACGCCGCCTTTCCTCTCATTTACTCCGAGACGGTTGAGGGCACGGCTGAATGACCCCGCTTTTTTTCCGCCGCGGCTGAGCCGGGGGCCGCGACCACCGGCGCTAGGACGGGGCGGTGCGGATTGTGCAGCCGCGGGGTGTGGTAAGCGGAACCGCCCTAAGCCTGTCCCGCGACGGCGAGCAGAGTGCGGCGGACTACCGCTCTCGTGAGTGGAACCTTGTAGGCGTTCTTCGCAAGAGGGGTGGCACCCTCCACCGCAACTTCACCGGCCCGGGCGGCCAGTTCCGCCGTAAGGCGCTGGCCGGCGAGCATGGCTTCGACCTTTGGCAGCCGCCATGGGATCGGCGCCACACCGCCCAGAACGATACTGGCCTTGCGGCAGACCTGCTGATCCATATCGAGCACAACCGCGGCGCTGACGACGGCGTGGGTCCAGGCCTCGCGGTCGAGTACCTTATGATAGGCGCTGCGCGTGGTCGCAGAAGCCGCGGGGACGTGCACCGCGACGAGGATCTCGTCTTTCGCCAGCGAATTTTCGCGCGCAGGATCTGCCTTGGGCAGAGTAAAGAACTCCGTCGCGGGAACTACGCGTTCGCCGGAAGGGCCGGCAACGCGGAATTTTGCGTCGAGTGCCATGAGCGCCGGCGCGGTATCCGAGGGGTGGACGATGAAGCTGGGCCCGCCGCCGAAAATCGCGTGGAACTGGTTCTCCCCGGTGATGCTGAAGCAGCGATTGCCGCCGTTCTTATAGCAGGGGAAGCTGTTGCGGTAATACCAGCACCACGGGCGCTGGCAGACGTTGCCGGCGAGCGTTCCGGCGTTGCGAATCTGCGGCGTGCCGACGCTCTCGGCGGCTTCCGCAAGCACGGCGTAGCGGCTCCGGATCATCGGTTCGCGGCTGAGCGTGTCGAGCGTGATTAGGCCGCCGATCCTGATCTCTTTCGCCTGCGTGGACACCTGGTCGAGTCCGCGTATGGACCTCAGATGCACCAAAACGTCCGGCGAGACGAGATGCTCTTTCATCATTCCGAGCAGATCGCTGCCGCCGCCGGCCACTACGGCATTGGGCTGGCGTAGCTGGGCGAGCGCGCCCTTGAGGTCGCGTGGATTGGAGTTGGTGAAGGCTTTCATGCGAGCACCCCCAGAATCTTGTCGCGCGTGATCGGCAGATCTTTGACGCGCTTACCAATGGCGTTGAAAATGGCGTTGCCGACGGCGGCAACCGAAGGAATAATAGTGGGCTCTCCGAGAGTCTTTGCGCCAAAGGGCCCGTAGGGATCGTCGGTCTCGATCCACAGCACGTCGATGTTGGGAGCGTCCAGGTGCGTCATGACGCGGGCGCCATAATACCCGGCGGTAAGCGGCAGGCCGGTGGCGCGGTCATAGAGGAGTTCCTCGTGGAGGGCCATTCCGATTCCCATGGTGGCGCCGCCCTTCACCTGACTTTCGGCGGTCAGCAGATTGACCACGCGACCGCTATCGTGCGCCGCCACATATTTCGTGACGCGCACGTGGCCGACCTCGGTATCCACCTCGACTTCCGCAAAATGCGCCACGAAGCTGTAGCGGGCTTCGTTCTTCAAGGGCGCGGGATCGGTGTTGACGCTGGCCGTGAGCATGTCATTCCCTTGCGGCAAGCCTTTTTCCGCGATCTGCTTCTTCAACTCGCGCGCCGCCTCAACGACGGCCCAGCCGGTGTGCGTGGTGGTGCGGCTGCCGGACTCGCCAACCGAATACGGGCAGCGGGCAGTATCACCCCAGATCACGTCGATTTTTTCGAGCGGCACTCCCAATGCCTCGGCGGCGATCAGCGCCATCGTAGTCTTGGCCGCAGTACCGATATCCGTTACACCGACGTGGACGTGGTAGATGCCATGAGAGTCTAGATCGATCACGGCGCTGCTCTTGCCCACCGTCGAGAAGAACGACCCCATGGCCATGCCGGCGCCACGTTTGACGGGGCCCGCGCCGGCGCCCGGAGCGTGCCAGCGCTTCTTCCATTCGAATGCCTCGGCGCCGCGCCGGATGCACTCCTCCAGCCCGATGCTGGTATACGGAACCTGATCGTTGAACTTCCGGGTCATATTCTTGAGCCGGAATTCCACGGGATCCATGTTGAGCGTATGCGCGATGTCGTCCATCAACGACTCGACTCCGAACACGCCCTGGGGATAATCGGGTCCACGCAGGTTGGCGGAGACAGCCTTGTTCGTGTAGACGGGGTAGACGGAACGCTCCACGTGCGGGCATTGGTAAATCTCGATGCCGGCGATGCCGCCGCTCCCTTTTCGGTACGGGCCCATGCCGCTGTAGCCGCGGAGCTGAATGGCGGTCAGCGTGCCATCATTTTTGACGCCAATCTTGTAATACTGCTTGGTCGGCCAGCGGCCGTGGACGGAAACAAAATCTTCCTTCCGCGTGAACTCGAGTTTCACCGGCGCACCGGCGTTCTTGGCCAGCATGGCGGCCATCAGCTCAAAATCGTGGTTCTGATTCTTGTTGCCGAAGCCTCCGCCCATGAACTGGCAGACGACGCGAACCTTCTCTGGCGCAAGCTTGAGATCGCGGGCGAGTTCGGTGTGGCAGTTGGAGATCCCCTGCGTGGGCGTGTGGACGGTGAGCCGGTCGCCATCCCATTGCGCGATGGCGACGCGCCTTTCGAGCTGCGCGTTATTGATGTGCGGCGAGGAATACTGGTCTTCGAAAACGCGGTCCGCGGCGCGGAGACCTTGCTCGATGTTCCCGCGGCGGTAGACTTCGGGAGTACGCTCGCCGCGGGCGTTGGGCGAGAGGTTGCCACCCGGCTGGATTTCCACCGCGCCGTCTTTCAAAGCGTCTTCCGGCTCCAGCACGAACGGGAGCTTCTCGTACTCAACTTCAATCAACCGCATGGCATCCTCGGCGAGATGCGGGTCGGTGGCGGCGACGGCAGCCACGGCATCGCCCGCGAAGCGCACGGGGTTGTTGAAGAGATATCGCTTATTGCGGATGTCGCCGCTGCCCCAGATGACGTCGCAGTTCTCGTGCGTGAGTATGGCCTTCACGCCGGGCAGGGCCTTGGCTTTCGAGACGTCGATCCGCCGAATGCGCGCATGCGGATGCGGGCTACGTAGAACGCGGGCGTAAAGCATGCCTGGAACGCGGAGATCGCCGGTGTAGGTGGCGGTTCCGGTTACGCGTTTGAGCGCGTCGATGCGCGGCGAGCGCCGCCCGACCGTGTTGAGGGTATTCATGCTTTCCTCCGCGCGCTGGCCGACAGCGGCCCGGCCGCGGCCAGGACCGACTCCACATAATGGTTATAGTTCGAACACCGGCAGATGTTGCCGGCAAGCGCGTGCCGCACTTCGTCGGCGCTGGGATGCGGATTGTGCGAGAGCAGCGCCTTGGCGCTCATCAACTGGCCTGAAGTGCAGAAACCGCATTGCGGGCCGTCGTGTTCGATAAAGGCTTCCTGGAGCGGGTCAAGGCGGCCATTTTGGGCAAGACCTTCGACCGTCTGCACCGAACGGCCGTCCACCCAGACGGCGAGTTGGCTGCACGAATAAACGTTTTTCCCATCCAGCAGTACCGTGCAGGCGCCGCATTCGCCGCGATCGCAGCCGACCTTGGTGCCGGTCAGGCCGAGATGATCGCGCAGCACTTCGGCGAGTGTCCAACGATCCTCGACCTCGATTTTGTGCTCCGCGCCATTGACGCTGAACTTGATTTTCGTACGGGGAGCGCCGGAAATGTCGGGGGCCCGCTGTGATTCCTGAGCTTTGATGGGAACGGTCGTAGCGACCAAACCCGCTCCGGTGCCCTCGAAGAATTTGCGACGCGAGATCTTGCTCATGGAAACCCTCCTGATTCGAATCCCGCCCTAGTGTATGCGGATCGATTCTATCGCGCGGGAAGAGTTGGGGTCAAACCGGGGAGGCCACGCGGATCTGGTAGAAATAAGCTGTTACGAGGATCGGGGCCAATCCTCCACTGAGACATTCAAGCCGCGGCTGAAATAATCGCCGGCGCCGACCGCCGGCGTTTACGTGTTCAGATGCCGCGCCAGTAATTGCGCAGTTTAGTGGCGCTGCGCGACCTTGTCGCTGGCGCTCCGGTATATACTGGCAGCTACTTCCGTGCGCACCAAGATTCTTCTAACCATTCTGGCGATTCCCTCCGCCTTTTGGCCGCAAAGCATCCGGCCCGAAGCAGCGCCGTTCGATATGCGCGAACTGAACGTCGAGGCCCCGCCTCCCGAAGGAATCGTGATCCGCGCCGGCCGTTTGTTCGACCCGAAATCAGGGACCAATCTGCTGAACCAGGTGATCGTGATTAAGGGCGATCGGATCGCCGAGGTCGGCCCCGCCGAGCGAGTGAAAATTCCTCAAAGTGCGCGCGTCCTCGATCTCAGCCGCGGGACCGTGCTGCCCGGGCTCATCGACCGCCACGTCCATCTGATCCAGGATCAGCAGGTGAATGACGGCCGCGCCGTGCTGACCGGATTGCATTACGCGCTCAAGGACCTCCGCGCTGGATTTACCACGCTGCAGGACATGGGCTCCGCCTACAGCTACGGAACGGTGGAATTGCGCGACGCCATTAATAAAGGCTTGGTGCCGGGTCCGCGATTGCAGGTCGCCGGCCCACAGTTGAACCCGCGCGGCGCTTCGCCCTATCCGGCTCCTTCGACAGTCATGCCGTTCGGGCAGAACGCCGGCCCCAACGCATTTCAGCTCCTCGGCAACGTCAATTCGCCGTGGCTGGCGCGCGCCGCCGTGCGCGAGCGTTCGCACTACGGCGTCGATTGGATCAAGATCTACTCGACCGAAGATTACGAAGGCGGAGGCTACCCCGACCCCCAGGGCTCCGGCGCGTTCACGCCCGACGGCAAGATGATTACCGTGCCCTCGCTGACACTCGAAGAAACCAGAGCCGCGGTGGAGGAAGCCCACCGGCGCGGGTTGGAGGTGGCGTGCCACGCGTATGGCGGCGAGGGACTGCGCAACTGCCTCGAGGCCGACGTCGATGTTCCCATGCACGTCATCGTGGGCGTCACGGGCGCCGCAGGGCTCGACGAAGAAACGATTCGGCTGCTGAAGAAGCCGCTCCCCGACGGCAAGCCGCGCATCGTCGAACAGACACTCTGGGACCTGATCGGCGACCTGGAAACCCGGGACCTGAAGGCCAGCCGCGGCAAGGCTACCCGTTTCGGCCTCACCGAGATGAGCTTCAAGAAACTGCTGGCCGCGGGTGTGCCTGAGGTTTTCGGGAGCGGCGCTTACTTCGCAGGCCACGGAGCGCAGGCGTTCCAGTTCGCCATTTATGTCAAATGGGGAATGACGCCGGTACAAGCTCTCCGCATGGCGACGAGCGCGGCTGCCGAGAGCCTGAATTTCGATCTCGGCAAGCAGGTGGGAATTGTCGAGAAGGGAAGGTATGCCGATCTCGTCGCGGTCAGCGGCGACCCGCTCTCGGATATTACCGAACTCGAGCGAGTGAAGTTTGTGATGAAGGGCGGCTCGGTTTTCCGAAACGAGCTGAAGTGACTGCCCTCCCCACGCGGCTGACGAAGATCGATATTCAATTGCTTGTAATGGCGGGTTTGTAGGCCGTCCTGTAACGTAATAGGACATTAGTAATGCACGTGGCAGGACGTTAGTAATGCCCAAGCGAGCCGAAAATTCTACGCTACTTTCTGTCCGATTCTCATTGAATTGTATCGATTCTGCCGCTAGACTATTCACCACCGTTCCAACCATTCCGTTAACGAGGAGGTTGACCATGTTACGACGGAGCATATCGGTAACTGCCGCTCTAGCCATGTTCCTGCTAGGCGGCCACGTAGCGGCTGCGAAAACCTTGTGTGTGAACCAGGCCGCCCCGCCGGGCTGCTTTGCGACTATCTCGGCTGCAGTAGCCGCGGCCAACCCGGGAGACCTCATTCAAGTAGCTCCGGGCACTTACAACGAGGATGTCGTCATCCCTAAGACCCTCTCGCTTCTCGGAGCAAATAAGGGAACGACGATCATCAATGCGGCCGGAAAAGCCAATGCCATTTACATCGACGGTCTCGATCATCCGGGGCTGAACAGCGTGGTAGTGGACAACTTCACGCTTGAAAATGCAAACTTCGAGGGGCTCCTGGCAACCAACGCGTCCCAACTCTACATCACCAACAATATTGTGATCAACAACGATAAGAGCCTTGTCCCGGCGACTCCTGCCTGTCCCGGAATTCCAGCCTTCGAGACTGGCGAAGCTTTTGACTGCGGCGAGGGAATCCACTTGAGCGGCGTGAGCTATTCCTTCGTATTCGACAACGTTCTCCGGGACAATGCTGGCGGGATCCTGCTGAGTGACGATACAGGGCTGACGACAGGGAACATCATTGCCAACAATCTTGCGCAAGACAATCCGTTTGACTGCGGAATTGTGATGGCATCGCACCCACCGGCCGCGATTACGGGTGCACGCGCTCCCTTCGGCGTCACCTGGAACACAATCACGCAGAACGCTTCCATCCATAATGGAACCGCTGAGGAGGGTGCAGGAGCCGGAGTCGGCATATTCACGTTCCTGCCGGGCGGAACCGTCGCCCACAACACGGTCAGTTATAACCGCTTGCTAAATAATGGTCTGCCTGGCGTCGCGATCCACGGTCATAGCCCTCTAGAGGACCTGAGCGATAACAAGATCATCGGCAATACCATTTCGGGCAACGGCGCAGATACGGAAGACGCCGAGACTCCGGGGCCGACGGGGATCAACGTATTCGGCGTTTCCCCGGTTTCGAACCTGGTCATTTCTCAGAACACGATCTCCAACGAAGCGGTGGACGTCGCGGTGAACACGCCTACCGTGACGGTGATGCATAACAACAACTTGCTGGGTCAGGGGGTGGGCGTGCTGGGGAAGACCTACGTAAACGCCACGTTCAACTATTGGGGATGTCCAACCGGACCCAACACACCGGGTTGCACCACTACGGTCGGGGCGGTCACAGCCGTACCGTTCCTGACAGCGCCCGTTACGTTCTGAAGCAGGTGCCTACATGGCGGGGCCGGGCTCGTCTTTCACCCGGCACCGCCGCTTTTTGCTCCGCACAAATTGTTAGCGGTACGCCGTCCTGCTCTTCCGTTCCTCTTCGTCTTTGATCCCTGGCCCGAACAGCATTTCGAAAAAACCTTCGCGCACCAGACGGTCCACCAAGCTGTTATCGATCACTTTGTGGAAGTCGAACGCGCGCATCTGCGCGGCCGTGCGTTCGTCGGTCGGGTGATCGAGCATGTACTTCACCGCCGCGGCAGGGATATAGGGAACGCGCTCGTACGTGTTGACCTGGGCGTAATGATCGTAGACGCGCTCGAGGTCGGCCGGCAACTGCTTGTCGTACACCTGGTAGGCCTTCATCGCGAATGCCTTATCGTCATAAAAACGTTTGATCGCCTCCGCGCAGGCCTTCATCAATAGCTCCGGCAATTTGGGATTCGCCGCGACCGTACTCTTCCTGAACAGGTAAACCGATGGCGCGTAGATGTCGTCGTAGTCGCTGATGTTGCCCAGATTCTTGTAGCCTTCCTGCTCCAGGCGGAAGTACACGGGCGCGGTGAGCATCGTGGCATCGACACGTTTGCCCGCGAGAGCCGCGGCGCGCGCACCGACGTCGGCGCCGAGCGGAACCCAGTTGACATCGCGCGGCGTGAGCCCGGCCTTCGCGATCAGCGCCACCGTATAGTTATACGGAGCATCGGCAATCTGGCTCACGCCCAGGCGCTTGCCCTTGAGCGCCCGCATATTGCCGATCTCTTTTTCGGCCATGAGAGCGAACAGGCTCTTCTTGAAGAGGCTGCCGAGCGCGATCATGGAGCCGTCCTTGGAGCTCGCCTCCATCGACTGCTCCAGCGTGTAGACCGTCATCGCGGCCTGGCCGCTGACGATCATCGCGATCCCCGCCGGATGTACCCCGAAGACCAAGTCGGCGTCCAGGCCATACTTTTGAAAATAGCCGCCCTCCTTGGCGATGTAGAGCGGCCAGCTTTGCCCGGTCCGGGTCGGATAGTTGATGGTGATCTTCTGCAGTTCCGCGGGTTGGAGCGGCGCGATGGTAATGGCGAGGGTGGCGAAGAGGAACGCGATCCGCATGTTTGTCCTTAGCACCAGCGCGCGAACCCCATCGCGCTTCCGGTGCCCGCGAGCGAGCGGTAGCACGGCACGTAATCGACTGAGCGCATCTGCAGACCCGCCTCCGCCATGATGCCCGCCACCACAATCCAATTCTTGATCTCCGAGGTGCCGGACTGGAACATCGATTCCGGAATCGACGAAAGCCTTCGTTCATCGCCGTTCCGTATCGCATCCAGCACCTCGGCGTCGAACGATTCATCCACCACGAAGTGCGTGAGGCCGCCGGAAGCAATCACCGCCACCCGCTCATCTCCGGGCCACGAACGAACCGCGCGCGCCAACGCGCGCCCGAACTCGAAGCAGCGGCTCGCCGGCGGCTGGTTGGGCGGGTAGAACGTGTTCACGAAGATGGGCACGTGCGGCACGACCTTATCCCGCATGATGCGCCGGTAGACAAAACCGTAGGCGTGCGGAGCCGAATTGACCCCAATCTCGCCAACCGTCAGTTTTCGCAGTTGCGCGACATCGAAGCCTTGCGCGACCGCGCTTTCGATGATGCGGCGGCCCTGCTCCGGCAAACAGGGATACTGCGTATAGACCGGCGGCGTACGATCCGCCTCGGCGCGCGCCACCCCGCGGTTCAGCTTGGCCAGGAACTCCGGCGTGCGCGGGTGGCCTTCCACGTACTCGCCCCAGAAGACAGCGAAGGCGGGCACGTGATCGCTGTTGAAGACCTCCATCTGGTCGTTGCCTACGACGACGGCGGCGTCGGGCCGGTGCTCCTCAAAGAAATCGGCGAGCCCGCGAATCGCGTTCTGGCACCGTTCGTGCCGTTCGCGGCATACCTCCGGAGTGATCTGGTGATCGAGCCGCCGGTCGCGCTGCAACTCCACCAGCTCATCGAAGGTGTACGTTTTGCCCTTGAAGAAGTGCCGTGGATTTTCCCGATCGGCCGATACCCGGTCCGCCCAGTATTCCGAAGGTATCGAAAGCATGGGCCCGTGCGAGGTCCCCAATCCGAAGGTGATCTGAGCCAGGCCTGCTTACCTCGTGCGTGGCGCGGACTCGAGTCCGCGCAACCCACTCGCCATTGACGCCATGGTCTCACATTATAATGGCCCAAGCCCTTTTCCATGAAAGCCGTTTATATCGAAACCATCGGCGGCCCCGAAGTGTTGTGCTTCGGCGAGCGGCCCGTCCCCGAGCCCGCGAAAGGAGAGGTGCTCATCAGACTGACCTACTCCGGCGTGAACTTCACGGACCTCAACGCCCGCAGCGGCATCAACAAGATCCCGCTTCCGGCCCTTCTTGGTTCGGAGGGCGCCGGGACCGTGGAACGCGTGGGCGAGGGCGTCAGCGGCTTGCAACCCGGCGACCGGGTGGCGTATGCAATGGCCCGCGGATCGTATGCGGAATTCCAGGCCGTCCCCGCGAAGCTGCTCGTGCGCGTCCCCGAGGGCGTCGCCTTCCGCGATGCGGCGGCCGCCATGCTGCAGGGCATGACGGCGCACTACCTGACCCACTCGACGTTTCCGCTCAAACCCGGCCATACCGCGCTGGTGCACTCGGGCGCCGGCGGCACGGGCCGCCTGCTGGTCCAACTGGCCACCATGTTGGGAGCGCGCGTGATTGCGACTGTGGGAACGCCTGCCAAAGCCGACCTCGCCCGTCAGGCGGGCGCAAGCGACGCCATCCTTTACGACCAGCAGGATTGGGTGGCCGAGGTGAAACGGCTGACCGGCGGCGCGGGCGTCGACGTGGTGTACGATTCCGTCGGCAGGGCGACGTACCTGAAGGGCTTCGAGTGCCTGAAGCCGCGCGGCATGATGGTGCACTTCGGCGTGGCAAGTGGTCCGATAGATCCGCTGGATACGCGCATCCTGACGGCCAAAGGCTCCCTTTTCGTGACGCGTCCGACGCTCGCCAGCCACATTTCGGATCCCCAGGAACTCGCCTGGCGCGCCGGGGACATCTTCCGCTGGATCGGCGACGGCAAGCTCCAACTGCGCATCGACCGCGAGTACCCGCTCGCCGAAACCGCCCAGGCGCACCGCGATATGGAAGACCGCAAGACCACGGGCAAGCTGCTGTTGCGGGTGTCCTGAGATGCCGCAAGCCGCCCGAATCGATATTCAGCAATTGATCGACGGGCAGCCGTTCGGCCGATATCAGCTCGGCCTGGCGATTCTGTGCGCCGCTTCTGTCCTGATGGATGGCTTTGACGCGCAGGCCATCGGCTTCGTCGCGCCAGCGCTCTCCGCGCAGTGGCACATTCCGCGCGCCGCCCTGAGTCCCATCCTGACCAGCGGCCTCGTCGGGATGCTGATCGGCGCGTTGGTCTTCGGTCCGCTGGCCGACCGTTTCGGCCGCAAACGCATCCTCATCCTGTGCACGCTCTGGTTCGGCGTGTGCTCACTGCTCACCGCGACCGCAAACTCCCCGCGCAGCATGATTCTGCTGCGGCTCGTCACCGGCTTCGGCTTGGGCGGCACTATGCCGAATGCGATTGCCCTGACGGCCGAATTTATGCCGCGCCGCATTCGCGCGACCGGCGTAATGCTGATGTTCACGGGATTCTCGATCGGCGCGGCCGTGGGCGGCTTCGTCGCGGCCGGCCTGATCTCACGCTTCGGCTGGCAAGGTGTATTCGTCATCGGCGGCGCGCTTCCCTGCGCTGTGGCCGTTTTTCTGCTCGGACTGCCGGAATCCATCCGCTTCCTCGTGCTGAAGGGTGGGAGAGACATCCGCGTTCGCAATTTGCTGCACCGAATCGCACCCGGCGTGCAGGTTCCGGCAGGCGCCGTCTTCCTCATCGGCGAACATCGGCACGAAGGTTTTGTCGTCGGGCAGCTCTTCCGCGAGCGCCGCGCGGCGCTGACCTTGCTCCTCTGGGTGATGTTCTTCATGAGCCTGCTGGACCTGTTCTTCCTGAATAGCTGGCTGCCGACCGTCCTGCACGACGGCGGCATCGTGCTGGAGCAGGCGATCCTGATCACCGCGATGTTTCAAGTGGGTGGCGCCGTCGGGGCATGGCTGCTGGGGCGGCATATCGACCGGACATCCTCTTATCGGATTCTGGCGTGGACCTATGTGGGGGCTGCGGCTTGCGTCTTCTTGATCGGCATCGTGAGCACCTCCGTCGCGCCCGCGACTCTCGCCGTCTTCGCCGCCGGCTTCTGCGTCATCGGCGCGCAAACCGGCGCCAACTCCCTGGCTGCCGAGTCCTATCCGACCGCGCTGCGTTCCACGGGAGTGGGCTGGGCGCTGGGGATCGGCCGCATCGGTTCGATCACCGGGCCGGTATTAGGCGGCATCCTGCTTTCGTCCCAATTGCAAGTGAAAAGCGTTTTCTGGTTCGCCGCCGTCCCGTCCGTGGTTGCGGCCGCCGCCGCGCTGGCGGTGACTCTGCGGAAGACAGCGGTAGAGGAGGGATCCCGAGCCGTCGTAATAAAGTAACGCCGTCCGCGGATCGTTCGGCCGCGTCCAGTGAGGGCGCGGGTGGCATGGCGCCGTTCTTGCTGCGGCTACTGGCAGCCGTTCACGCCCTTAGTCAGGCAGATCGATGACGTGATCTTCGGCGGAATCGGAATTCCCCGCTCCTTCATGAGGTTCTCAAGCAGAGCCTCGGTCTCCGGATGCGGGATTGCGGATTGCACGCCGACGCGCACCAACCCTTGCGCATAATGCAGCGGGATCCACTTCAGGCCCAGCATGGCGCCGTTGACCGTGTCGCGGCTTCCCAGGTCCTGCAAATCGAGCTTGGCGCCCCGAGCCACCAGGAGTTTGACCACTTCGTTGCGGCCTTTGTGCGCCGCGCCGTGCAGCGCCG
>CAYMHP010000011.1:0-11748 GCA_964390225.1 uncultured Solibacteraceae bacterium | reverse complement strand
GTTCGGGTCGATTCCCAGGTCCAGGCACATCTTCACGGCTTCCAGGTTCGCCTCTGGCGACGATTCGTACGTAATACCCTCTACCCAGCCGATCCCCGCGGCCGTTGCCAGCGCGGTCACGTTGTGCGCCGTTGGGATCTTCGGATCGGCGCCGTGTGCCAGCAGCAGCTTCATCAGTTCGATGTCGGACGATTGCGCCGCGCGCAGGAACGGAGTGGCCCCGTCTTCCCACAGCCACTGCATGGTGAAGATGGTGCGGGTTTCGGTGCTGTCTCCCTTGCACTGCTTTTCGGTGGATTCGCTTCCACACACCCGGGCGTTCACGTTGGCGCCATGGTCGAGCAGTAGCTTGATGAAGTCCAGGTGGTCCATGTCGGCCTGACGCACCGGATAGTCGCCGCCCTCGATGTTGCGGTTGTCCGTGGCCAGGTACAGCGGGGTCCACCCGCCGTTGTTTGCGACATTCGGATTGGCGCCGTGATCGAGCAGGTAGGCTCCCAGGCGGTAGTGCCGGTTCTGGGTGGCGGTCAATAGCGCCGTCCAGCCGTATTTGGTCCGCTGGTTCACGTCCGCCCCAGCGTTGAGGAGAATCTTGACGCTCTCGAGATCGCCCTGCCGCGCCGCAAAGACCAGCGCCGGCAGCCCGCCGCCCTTCGTATTTTGCTGCGGTCCGAAGGCAAACGCCGCGGCAGCCGCGTCCGCATCCGCCACGACGTCCGCGCCGCCTGCCGCTGCCTTGGCTTCCGCGGCTTGGCGTGCCCGGTAGCGGGCAGCGGCATCGCGCAACCCGCCACCGCCCTGGCCGGACTTCAACCGTTGCTGGATCGGAGGCGCGAGATACGCGCTGCCGCGCAGCGTATCGGGGTTCGACACGGCGCTCACATCGGCGCCGCGCTCGACCAGCAGTTTCAAGGCGGCCGGATGCGACTGGTCGGCAGCCCACATCAGAGCCGTCGTCCCGCGCACCGTCTCTCTGGCATTCACGTCCGCTTTGTGGTCGAGCAGTACCTTCATCGCCTCGACGTTCCCGTTTCGCGACGCGAACATCAGCGGCGTTTCTCCGTGAGGCCCTTTCTCGTTCGGGTCCGCTCCAGCCTTGAGCAGCTTCTCGATCATGGCCGGGCTGCCATTCGTGCAGGCCAGAGAGAGCGGGGTGGCGCCCTCGCGATTCGCGAGCTTCACGTTGGCGCCCGCGGCGATAAGCATGTCCGCCATTTCCAGATCGTTGCGGTAGGCGGCCCACTGAATCGCCGTGGCTCCATCCGCTTGCGGCGCGTTCACGTCCGCCTTGCGCTGCAGCCAAGAACGGACCGCCGCGCGGTCTCCTCCCATCGCTGCATCGGCAATCGGGCTGGCCGGGGGAGCGGTCACGCTCGCCGGCGCGGCGAACCCGCTCGCGCACAGAGCCAGCGCGCCCAGGCAAGATTGGACTCCACGTTTCGAGCGCATTCGGTTCTCCCTCCCAGTGGCCGGGTTATGCCAGCTCGGTGAGCCGGCCGGTGCTGTCGCCAATGCTGTCCTGGTGAATTCCGAAGACATCCAGGACGCTCAACAAAAGGTTTCCCGTCGTGATTGTCTTGCTTGGGTACGCGATATGCCGTCCGCCCTTGAGTTGCCCCGAGGCCCCTCCGACCAGGATGTGCGGCACGTCGTAATGCAAGTGCTGGTTGGAGTCGCCCATGTTGGTCCCGTAGAGGATGAGCGAGTGGTCGAGCAGCGTCCCGTCCCCGTCGGGAGTCTTCTTCAGCTTGTCCACGAAATAAGCCAGGCACTGCACATGGTAGCGGTTGATCTTGGAATAATCGGCGATTCGCTCCGGGTTCTCCGCGTGATGCGAGGCCCCGTGAAAGCCGCTGTTCGATCCGCTGAGCGGGTAGACGCGCGCCGTCAGATCGCGAGCGTACAGCACCGTCGAGACACGCGTGATGTCGGCCTGGAAGGCGAGCCGCTGCAAATCGAAGTGCAGCTTGACGTGCTCATCGAACGATTCGGGGACGCCGGTCGGAACCACGACGCCGTCGAGCGAGATGGTGCCCGAAGCCTTCTTGGCAATCGCGAGCCGCCGCTCGATTTCCCGAATGTCTTCCGCGTACTCGTCCAGCTTGGCGCGATCACTGGGCCCGATATCCCGCTTGAAGCGAGCGAGGCTCTCCGAAACCGAGTCGAGAATGCTGCGGTCCTCTTCCCGGTTGGCGGCGCGTTCGTCCGGGGTCCCGCCATCGCCGAACAAGCGTTCGAACACCACCTGCGGGCTCAACTCCATGGGAAGCGGCTGCGTCGGCGACATCCACGAGATCGAGTTCGTGTACGCGCAGCTATAACCCTCTCCGCAGTTGCTCGAATTCGCGCCAGGATCCTCGAGGCCGAGTTGCAGCGACGGCAGCAGCGTCTCCTGGCCGATCTTCTGCGCGATGATCTGGTCGATGGTGGTGCCATCGTAGATGTCCGCGCCGGTGGTCTTTTTCGGCTTGTTCGCGCAAAGATACGCGGCAGCCACCCAGTGATCGGCTCCCGTGACGCCCGGGGGCGGTTCGGCCGACTTCGACCAGAGCCCGCTCAGAATCACCGTCTGATCGCGAAACGGCTCAAGCGGCTTCATGATGAACGGAAACTCGAAACCGGCGCCCGTCTTTTCCGGAACCCAGTATCCGGGGGCCATCCCGTGCGGAACGAATATGCCGGTGAAGCGTGTTTTTGGCGCAGCGGCCGTCTTCTTTATGGGAGTCTGTGCCGGCAGCATCGAGTCCAGCAAGGGCAGGGCGAGGGCCACACCAGCCCCCTGCAAGAGTGTGCGCCGCGAAATGTGCTTCTTGGTAATGAACATTCTGATTAGCTCCTCTTCCTCTATTCCTGGCGCTTCAACTTGCTTACTGCACTGGCGCATCCGCCGCGGCCCGGGTCACTGTGTCCGCCGGCTTCATATTCATCTGGAACGGTTCGCTCTTCACCACTCCCAGAACCAGCGAGGAAAACCGGTAATGGTTCCGCTCGGCGTCCCGCACGATCGAGCGAATCAGCGGCATGTCGTAATACTCGGTCCCGCGGCCCAGACCATAGATCATCAGTTTCTCGGTGACCACCCGGACGAACTGGGGCGCGTACTTCAATAGAGCCCGGCGCAGACCATCCACGCCGGCCATCTTCGTGCCATCTACGAGCTGGCCCGAGGCATCGATCGGGCTTCCGTTGTCCATTGTGCGCCATTGCCCGATGCCATCGAAGTTTTCCATCGCGAACCCGATCGGGTCCATGATCTTGTGGCAGCTTGCGCAGGGTTCCACCGAGCGGTGCATTTCCAAAGTCTGGCGAATCGTCGGCTTGTGACCGCCCCGGCCATCATTCGGGCTTTCCTTCAGCGCGGGCACGTTGGGCGGCGGGTCCGGAGGACTCACGCCCAGAAAGATCTGCATGATCTCTTTGCCGCGCACCACAGGCGATGTCCGGTTCGGATATGCCGACACGGTCTCGATACTACCTTTACCCAGCAAGCCGCGGCGCATATCGAACTCCGGCGGCAACTGGATTCGGCGGAAATTGCTCCCGTAGATGTTCGGGATTCCGTAATGTTTCGCCAGACGCTCGTTCACGAAGGTGTAGTCGCCATCCAGCAGGTCGAGAACGCTGCGATCC
Organism: uncultured Solibacteraceae bacterium; assembly: GCA_964390225.1. GTDB lineage: Bacteria > Acidobacteriota > Terriglobia > Bryobacterales > Bryobacteraceae > PSRJ01. Next base: position 8,118 of record CAYMHP010000011.1, on the reverse strand, counting down.
TCGTGCACAATGCTGTCGACGAACAGTTCCGTCTCCTTTTGCATCGCCTGGCGCAGGTTGTCGTCGAAATCCGGAAACTCCGAGGTGACCGGCGTTTGCGTTCGCAACGCGCGCAGGTTCAGCCATTGGCCGGCGAAGTTGATCACCAGGCGATCCGACCGGCGATCGGAGAGCATCCGCCGTACCTGCTGCTCCAAAACTTCAGGCTCATGCAGCTTGTTCTGGCTGGCCAGGTTGATCAGCTCGTCATCCGGAATGCTGCTCCATAGGAAGAACGAGAGCCGCGACGCTAACTCGAGGTCGCTGATCCGGTACTTCTGCCCGGCCTTGATGGTGGCAGGCTCGGTTTCCTTGCGGAACACGAATTCGGGGTCGGCAAGAATGCGCCGCAGCGCCAACTCGATGCCGTGGTCGAAGTCGCCCTCGTTTCGCCCCTTCTGGTAGAAGCTCATCAGCTGCTCGACATCCTGAGGAGTTGCCGGACGGCGGTAGGCGCGCCGCGCTAGCGCGGTGATGATCTCTTTGGCGCACGGGATTTCCTGATCCTGGCTCGCCGGCCGGCATGCGAAAATCAGCTTGCGGCTAGGAGAATCCGTGGCCTTGGCTTTGAAGGCGGCGCAGGCATCCGCTTTCGCGGGGTCGCAAGGTCCTTCGAGCCGGATCTTTCCGACATGCGGAAAGAACGTGTACCCCGGCAGACCGCCGGTTTCGATCGTGCTCCGCAGGAAATGCTGGTCCAGGTCGTTGCCGGGAGCGTAATTGGTGGCTAGAAACGTTACACCAACCGTGTGCAAGCCGGCCTTGATCGGCACACGCACATCCGCCGTCCCGTTGTGCACCGGGGCGCCGCGGCCGACTTCTTTATCCCAGTCATACAGCTTCACCCGCTGGCCATCGATCAGCAACTCGAGCTTTTCTCCCCGGATCTCGCCAAAGGCCTGGTTGTTGTCCATGTTGCCTTTGTTCACCGGGAAGATCTTGAAGACGTACTCACCATCGGCAGGGAATTCGTGCTTCACCAGCAGGCCGCCGCGCGTGCCGAACGGCAGCCCGTCGATGTGGTAATCCTGCGAGGTATCTTCGGGCGCGCGATACACGCTCTCGATGGGAGCCGTCACGTCTCCGATAGCCATGCGGCTGATCTTGGCGGCGGCCGATGTGAGTCCCTCCAGCAACGCGGGCGACAGCGACAGCGCCGCTGCCACGTTGTCAAATCCGCGAGTGGAATCGTCCGATGGCAAGTACTTGCCGGGGTCGATGTCCAGGGCCAGCAGATCGTGAATGGCGTTGGCGTACTCGGCGCGATTCAGGCGGTGCAGGCCCGGAGGTGGCAGATTGGTCACCGCATGCTGGTCGAGATCGTTTTCCAGGTTCTCGACGAACTTCTCAAATGTCGCGGGATCGGGCCTCGGCATACCCGACGGCGGCATCATGCCGGCGCGGACCTTCCGCACCACCTTTTCCCACTTCTCCGCGTCTTTCTCGACGTTTACCGGGTCCAGGCGGCTCATGTTCAGCGCCAGCGCGCTGGCGGCGCCGGACTTCGCCGCGCCTGCGCCATGGCAAGCCAGACAATATTGGTTCAGGAAAGCGCCTCGCGCCGAGGCCAGAAACTCGGGACTGGCATTGGCAACGGGCTTCGCGGATGTTTGGCTGGTCTGGCTCTGGACCGGCATCTTGGCGCCCTGATCGATCCACGCTACGATCTCGTCGATCTGGGCCTGCGGCAGAGGACCGGTGGGCGGCATGCTCTTGTCGACTACCTTCTGGGCAAGAAGGCTTTCCTTGGCATTGCCGGGGACCACTACTTTCCCAGATGCCCCGCCGCGAAGAATGGCTTCGGGAGAATCCAGTTGCAACCCGCCGGGCGCGCTCGCCCCCTTGTGACACAGCAGGCAGTTCTCCGCAAAAATCGGCTGAATGTCTTTCCGGAAGTCTACGGACTTGGATGCGGTCTGCTGGGCCAAAAGCCCCATGGGGGTGGCCAGCAGCATCGTTCCGAAAAGCACTTTCCCTCGCATTGTCGGCTTAAGTCCTCCGGATAACCTGTTGATTTAAATAGTGTAATACACCGGGAGGGGAGGGTTCAACCTCCGGACTCGCCTAGTGGGAAACCACATTTGGAATGGCGATCCCTATCGGGTAGGGGTTACAAACCGGACGGGGCGCGGGTGAATTTTCCGGCGAATTGTGGAACTTATTTCCGAGAGTCCTTCCCCACGATGTGCTGCACGTCCTGATTGTTCTCGGTGCAGATGTACTCCATGATCTCGGTGTTTTGCAGAGGGAAGTGGCCGTAGAGTGTAAACGGCTTCGTGTACGCCCCCGGGTCGTCGACGGTCACTTCCGATTCGAGGTGCGCCAGGTCCGGCCGGCGATAGCGCTCGGTGATGTGGAGCTTCTCGGTGTGTGGGTGGCCCGCGAAGTCGAACCAGAACTTGTCGTTGAACCCAATAGTGTCGATGACCAGGGTGTCGCCCTCCCAGTGGCCGATCGAGTCCCCGTACCAGGTGGGGTCCAGATCCTTTGGGTGGTCGCGCCGGTCCATAAAGATCTGGCGATAGCTATGGATGTTCCCTTCGAACAGGAACACGATCAGGGTTGGTGTTTGGACAATCTTCCAGGGATACGGTGCGATACGTGGAACCCCGGTCGGCAGGCAATTGGCCTCGGGGTCGTCCTTCGACATGCGTTTTCGGGTCAATTCGGCGGCCCACGGCTGTAGCGGGAGTGCCTCGCCGGGTTTCATGGCGCTGCTGAGGTCATAAATAAAGTTGCGGTCGGGGCCCCAGACGCCGGAAAGGTCGGGTTTGCCGTCCGTGGTTCGCGGTGCCGGCGCTTTGGACTGCACGGGCCGGTTCGGCGCGCCGCCGCCGGTAAGGACCGACTCCCGCTCCTGGGCCATGGCGCTGATCGAAACCAGTGCCGCGGCAAATTGGATTAGTGCTTTGCTCATGCTCCGAAACTCATGCTCCCGCGCAAGGCTACATTATATCGGTGCGAATGGCGACCGGCCGGGGCAGCGGTCACGGTTCCTGTTATCCGAGAGCCTCGCGCAACCGGAACCGCGCCATTACCGGCGCTGCTGAAAAATCGCGGCGAATTTCAACAACGCAATCTCACCTCTGCGCGATTTGCCCCAATCCCCGGCCGCCCGGCCTTGCGCGTTCTCACCCGGTGGCAGTGCTCTCCGAACTGATTGCCAATGACTTCGCGTTTGGCGCGCCGCGTGCGATTTCCACCGCAATCGGATCTGGGTATCCGATAGATGGCAATTGGAGGTGGACAGTGTCCGGCAGACTTACGATTGAGCAGGCAAAGAAAGCGTTGAGTCCAGGAGGCGCCAGCCGAAGAAGAGGCTGGTTCGGCTCCAAAGCGCGTAACCACGTCGCTCTGACCATTCACCTTGGGACGAAGAAGGCGAAGTAAAGCCGGCGCGTACCCAGAGTTCCACGTTCGATCTCGTTGGGAGAAATCATGAAACGACTTTGGATCAGTTTTGCAGTTGTGGTTGTGTGCTCGTTCGCCGTGCTGGGCTGGATCGGCACGCGGATTTACCAGGAAATGCCTCCGATCCCCGCCAAGGTGCTGGATACGACCGGCCAGGTGGTCGTGGCGGATGGCGATATCGGCCGGGGGCAGAACGTTTGGCAAGCCATGGGCGGCATGGAGGTCGGCTCCATCTGGGGCCATGGGAGCTACGTCGCTCCGGACTGGACCGCCGACTGGCTGCACCGTGAGGCGAGCTTCGTGCTCGATGAGTGGGCGACGGGCGAATTCGGCAAGCGCTACGACCAACTTCCCGCCGAGAACCAGGCCGCGCTGCGCGGGCGGTTGGAAGAGATGTACCGCCGCAATGACTACGATGCGCGAACGAACTCGATTCGCATCGATCCGGTCCGGGCGCGCGCGTTTGAGGCCTGCTTGCGGCATTTTTCCGACGTGTTCATCAAGGGCAATCCGGCTTACGCGATTCGCGCGGGCAGCGTGAGCAGCCCGGAGCGGATGCGGCAGTTTGCCGGTTTCATGTTCTGGACCGCCTGGGCCGCGGCCGCGAATCGCCCTGGCGACCACGTCTCCTACACACATAACTGGCCCTACGAACCGCTGATCGGGAACCGGCCGACCGGCGAGACCGTGCTGTGGACCGGTGTGAGCATCATCATGCTGCTTGCCGGCATCTGCGCGATGGTCTGGTGGTACGCATCGCAAAAGACCGAGGACGAACGCGAGCCGGTCCCCGCCATGGACCCGTTAGGAAGTTGGTCGGCGACTCCGTCGCAGCGTGCCACCCTGAAGTATTTTTTCGTGGTATCTGCGCTCATCCTGGTGCAAATCCTGCTCGGCGTCATCACGGCGCATTACGGCGTGGAAGGCGACGGATTCTACGGCATCAAGATCTCGAACCTGCTGCCGTATAGCGTGACCCGGACCTGGCACGTGCAGATCGGGATCTTCTGGATTGCGACCGCCTGGCTGGCGGCTGGTCTCTTTATCGGCCCGCTGGTCAGCGGTCACGAACCCAAGTATCAGAGCCTTGGGGTACACGTGCTGTTCGGCGCGCTGCTGGCAATCGTGGTGGGTTCGCTAGCCGGTGAATGGATGAGCATCCAGAACAAGCTCTCGGATGCGAACGCATTTCTTTGGGGTCACCAGGGGTACGAATACGTGGACCTCGGCCGCGTCTGGCAAGTTTTGCTATTCGTGGGGCTGTTGATCTGGCTTTTCCTGGTGGTGCGCTCCATCCGCCCGGCACTCAAAAAACCCGGCGAGCAGAAGCCGTTGCTCTGGCTATTCGTCATGTCCGCGTCGGCGATCGGCCTGTTCTACGGCGCCGGTTTGAGGTGGGGACAGCACACGCACCTCTCGATTGTCGAGTACTGGCGCTGGTGGGTGGTCCACCTTTGGGTAGAAGGCTTTTTCGAGGTGTTTGCCACCACGGTCATTGCGTTCTTCTTCGCGCGGCTTGGATTGATCCGCCCGTTGCTGGCGGCGAGGGCCTCGCTGCTCTCCGCTACCATCTTCCTGGCGGGCGGCATCATCGGGACGTGCCATCACCTCTATTTCTCGGGTACTCCGACCGTTGCACTGGCGTTCGGGTCGGTATTCAGCGCGCTGGAGGTAGTGCCGCTGACCATGATCGCTTACCCGGCGCTTGACGATCTCCGCCGCGGGCGGCTGACCGTATGGGCCCAGCGCTACAAATGGCCCATCTACTTCTTTGTCGCCGTGGCATTCTGGAACATGGTGGGAGCCGGCCTGTTTGGCTTCATGATCAATCCGCCAATCGCGCTCTACTTCATGCAGGGCCTGAACACCACGCCGCTGCACGGGCATGCGGCGCTGTTTGGGGTGTACGGCATGTTGGGTATTGGCCTGATGCTGGTTTGTCTGCGCGCCATGAGCCCGCAGGCGCAGTGGAGAGAAAGCTGGCTGCGCTTCGCGTTCTGGGGAATGAATGCGGGCCTCCTGACGATGTGTGTCGGCAGCCTGCTGCCCGTCGGGCTGGCGCAGACGTGGGCGTCGGTCGATCGCGGCTACTGGTATGCGCGCAGCACGGAGTTCCTCGGGTCGCCACTGATCGAGAAACTCCGCTGGATGCGCGTGCCCGGCGATACAATCTTCGCTGTCGGCGCCCTGGTGCTGGTCTGGTTCGTGTTCGCCGGCCGCTCCGCGAAGCCGAAACCGCTGGAGGCGCCGGAAGGACTCCGCGCCCCCGCCGGCGATTAGTCGAGGCAACCTGATGGATAGAAAGGACAGCCGCCGGCGCTCGCTCATCGTTCCGCGGGAACACGGCGCCTGGGGCATCCTGCTGGTACCGCTCCTCACCGGCGCGGTAGTGGGCCTCGTGTCCGGCGGTGACATCGTTTCGATCAGCCCGTTCGCGCTGGCCGCATTGGCCCTGTTCTGGCTGCGTACCCCGGTCGAAAGCTGGCTGGGGACCAGCCCGATTCGGGCGCGCACCGCTCCTGAACTGCGGCTGGTTCGCCGGACGGTGTTCGCGCTGACCGCGGTCTCGGCGGGCGCGCTGGTGTGGCTCTTCTGGGGAGGCCGCAATCGAGATCTCCTATGGATCGGCGCCGCGGCGGCCGCCGCATTTGTCGCGCAGGCGATTCTGAAGAAGGCCGGCCGGGATATCCGCGTCGCGGCGGAGATGGTGGGGGCGGCCGGGCTCACGGCAACCGCTCCCGCCGCGTACTCCGCCGCGACGGGGCATCTCACAATAGCCGCGTGGTCGCTTTGGATGGCAAACTTGCTATTCGCCGTCAACCAGATTCACTTCGTGCAGGTGCGCATCCGAGCGGCGCGCGCACTGAGCCGCGGCGAGAAGCTTGCGGCCGGGAGCCGCTTTCTGGCGGGGCAGGTTGTTTTGATGGCGCTGCTTGCGGTTGCGTGCGCGTTACACCTGTTTAGCTGGTACGCGGCGCTGGCATTCGTACCGCTGCTCTTTCGTGGATTCGCCTGGTTCCTGGCGCCATCGAAGCCGCTGGCGATTCGCGCACTGGGATTCGCGGAGTTGGGCCACGCGGCTGTATTTGGTCTGCTGCTGATTGCGGCTAGCGCGCTCTTTCCGGTCTAGCGGCGCGAGCGCCACCAGATTGCGGCGCCCAGCACCGCACCTGCGGCGACGATGCCCAGGGGGATGGCGGGCGTCCGTTCGAGCGCCGTGTATCGCGCCTCGGGCAAACGTCCCGGCGGGCCGGACGGGCCTTCCCGCAGCGCCATTTGTAGAACCTGGGCGGTGTGCATCGCGCGTCGGTCCGTCTCCTGCCGGATCATCTCGCGGCAACTGAAACCGTCGGTGACGATCAGCTCATCTTTGGCGGCCTTGCGAACCGCCGGAAGCAGGACGCGCTCACCGCAATCCAGGCCGACCTGGTAGTGGTCTTCCTCGTACCCGAAGGAGCCGGCCATACCGCAGCAGCCCGAGGGAGGCACTTCGCAATCGAGCCCGGCGTTTTTCAGCAGACTCACTTCACTCTCGAAATCGAGCACCGATTTGTGATGGCAGTGGCCATGGACCAGCGCTTTCCTGGTCAGGCGCGGGGGTTGGTAACCGTTTGCGTGATGTTGCAGGAACTCGCTCAACAGGAAAGTCTGGCCGCGAAGCCGGTTGGCATCTTCGTCCCCATAGAGCAGGTTGGTCATCTCTTCACGAAAGACGGAAAGACAACTCGGCTCGAGGCCGACGATCGGGATTCCATCGCGAATCGGCTGGCGCAGCGTCGAAATGGTCTCCCGGAGCAGGTGCTTGGCGAAATCTAGCATGCCGTAGTCGTAGAGCGGACGTCCGCAGCAGAGGACCCGCGGCGGCAGAAATACCTGGTGGCCGGCATGTTCGAGCACGTCCACTGCCGCCTTGGCGACGGCTGGAGTGAAATGGTTATTGAAGGTGTCGGCCCAAAGAATCACCGGTGGTTTGCCCGCATTCCGGATTCCGCGACGCCCGAACCAATCGCGGAAGGTTTCGGGCGCGAAAGGCGGGATGTGGCGCTTCTGGGAATAGCCGGCGAGCAGTTTGACCGCGTTGCTCAGGCCGGGTGTCTGGGTGAAGAAGTTCGCGGTGGCCGGCATGCGGGCGGCCGCTCGCGACCACCAATGGATCAGGCCCGAGGTGTAGGCGTAGCGCGGGCGAAGGCGGCGTTCGTAGTAATGGGAGAAAAACTCGGCCTTGTAGGTGGCCATATCCACCTGGACAGGGCAATCGTGCTTGCAGCCTTTGCAGGAGAGACACAGATCGAGCGCTTCGCGGACGGCCTCATCGCGCCAGCCGCCCTTGACGACTTGGCCCCGGATCATCTCGTTTAGGATACGGGCGCGCCCGCGGGTCGAGTGCTTCTCTTCGCGCGTGACCATGTAGCTGGGGCACATGGTCTGATCGCCGCTCTCCAGGCGCCGGCAGGCTCCCGTGCCGACGCAGCGGTCGGTTGCGTGCGCGAAACTGTGGTCGTCGGCCGGATAGTGAAAATGTGACGCAACCCGCGGCAGGTTATAGCTGGTGCCCTCGCGGAGGTTTTCGTCGACGCGAAACGGGGCCACTACTTTTCCCGGGTGCATCTTCCAATCCGGCTCCCAGATCGCATTGTACTCACGGAAGACCTCGATGATCTCCGGGCT
>CAYMHP010000010.1:26988-39107 GCA_964390225.1 uncultured Solibacteraceae bacterium | reverse complement strand
AGTTTACGGTCGAGCTCGATTGCTTCAAGTAGCGCGGACCGGCGGCAAGACTTCCGGGGCTACCGCCGGCGTGTCAACCCCGCGCGAGGCCGAAAGGCCGTAAGATCATCGATATGGCGCCGAAAATTCTGCTGTTGCTTGCGTTGGTGGCCGCACCTCTGGCTCTTCGAGGAGCCGGCGACGGGGCGATCGATCGGGCCACGCTTCGTGGATTGAAGAGCATCAACATTGTGATCGACCGGCTCGATCAGGAATTGGAGAACGCCGGCCTGGCTGCGGATGTGCTGCGGCAGCGCATTGAGCACAAATTTCAGAACGCCGGCATCGCGGTCGATAGCAATTCTCTGGAATTCCTGGGCGTACGCGTTACGCCGATGCGGCTCAAGAAGGGACCGTATAGCGTCTATTTTTCCGTTGCGCTCTACCAGCCCGTGTACCTGAGCCGCGATCAGAAGATCCGGACGGCCACGCAGACATGGGAGTCGGGTCGCGTCCTTGTAGTCGAGCCGAAACGGTTCTTGATGGCGGCCTTGGACACGATGGATCAGCTTGTGGATGAATTCGTGACGGCCTACCGGTCAGTCAATCCGCAATAAGCCGCGCCATAGGCGGTCCCGCATGGTCAGCGTTCGGGTGTGGCTGCTTGTCCGTGTTGCTTCGCTTCGTGTTCGCGAATGGCCTCCCGAGCCGCCTCGCGAGCCTCTTCCGCCTCGTTGACTTCTTTGGCCAACGCCGCGGCCTTCTTACGGTCGCCTTCCAGTTCTGCGATCCGCAGTTTCCCGGCTAGTTGGATGTGGCGGTTCGTCGCCTGCGCATACTCCTGCCACAGGCGTTCGCAGTCTGGACAGCGTTCGTTCAAGGTGCCTTTGCTTCCTGAAGAATTGCGTGTTGAAGGAGCAGCATAATCCGGGGCGGCGCAACCTGTCTGTCCGATTCCGAACGCCGCATCGGACAAATATCCGATATGGTCAAAATGGATGATCAAAAGCGCACGTTCCGGACCCGCGCGTAGAATCCGAACAAGATCAGTGCGATCAAACCGAGACTCCAGAGTTCGAAGCCAGTGTCCACCAAACCCGCCGGCCAGTCTTCCGGGGACACCGTGCGGAGAAGCAGGGAAATGGTACCGCCGGCGATTCCGAGCCCCAACCAGCCGAGCAAGAGGATGAGCAGCGGGGCTCGCCGCCAGAGCCGCTGAAATTGGGGTACTACCGAATTCCTGAGCCGGCGCCAGCGGTGCGGAATGGGATGCTGCACGCCTCCCCTCGAGACCAGCTGTTTTCTGGTCACCGGCTCTGTTTCGAGCGGCATCGCGGTAACCGCCGGGGCCCAGCGGGCACCCTCGATCAGGGACTGCGCCAACGTGCCCCCGCGGATGTAGTTCGCGTACCCTCCGGCCTCGACCAGGCGGGAGGCGGCGGCCAGCAACGCGTCCGCTGGGGTCTCCCAACCAGGCAGCCTGCTGTGTGCCCCAGCTTCGAGCAGTCGCGCCGCTTCGCCTAGGCGGCCTTCGGCGTCGACCCTCGCAAGTGTCGTGAGCCTTTGCAGGAGCTGGTCTACGGGCGCGCGCAGCGACTCGAGCCGCGGGTCGGAGCGCAAACTCTCGGCCCCGAGCGGATCGAGCCGGGCCAATTCCGCCAGCACTCCGAGCGCCTGCTCGACATCGCCGCGAGAGCCGGCGGAGAGGGCAGCCTGCCACAAACTATTGAGGCGCTGCGCGTGCTCCGGCGACGGCGGCGGCTCCAAAATAGCCAGAAGCTTAGTCACATCGGCCGCAGCCAGGTCGCGGATCAGCGTGGCGTACTGGTCGGCTATTGCCTGAGCGGAGGGTGCGCGCGGCGTAGCAGCAGCGCCGAGCGGCGCCGCATCGCCTGCGGAGCGGGCCAAATTGGTCTCAGCCGGGCCAGCGCCGAGGGGCCGCACATCCATATCTCGATTTCAGCACGCCCCGAATGGTGCGGCAACGGGAACGGAAAGTCAGATGCTCCACGCCAGCAGTTCCTGGCGGACGGCATTCAGGCGCGCCTGCTCGCGGTCAAGCCATCGCCGCATACCGGCTTGGAAATCGCGGGCGCGCTCCAGTTCGGGTCCGATCGCCGATCGCGCGGGTCCTCCGGGAATGCTGCGGCGTTCGACAAAGACCCGCGGGTCCAACGCATCCAGCAGCGCCTGGCGAGGCGCAACGCCAGGTGCGAGGCGCAGGAGATCGTCGACAATGCGGCCTGGGGAATCGTCCTCCGGTTGGGCTTGCACGGCCTCGGAAACCAAGTGATGTGCCTCGCGGAAGCTGAGCTTGGCCTCGCGGACCAGCGTGTCAGCCAACTCGGTGGCCGTCAAAAAGCGGGCGCCCGCCTGCGCTGCCAGGCGATTGCGATCGAAGCAGGCTTCGCCGAGTGCCGCGGCAACGAGGCGGAGCGCGCGCCGGCAGGTGTGAAACATGTTGAAGACGAGCGGCTGAAGATCGTCCTCGGTGTCGTTGATGTCGCCGAACGGCGTGTTGTGGACGCTCGCCATGACAGCCTGGGCTTCGGCGAAGCCGCGGCTGGAGAGAATTCGCGCGTGCTCCAGGGCCACGGGATTGCGCTTCTGCGGCATGATGCTGCTGCCCTGCACGAAGCCGTCGGCGAGCTGCAGAAACCCGAATTCCTGCGTGGACCACAGGAGCAAGTCCTGGATCATCTTGCCAATGTTGATCATGACTGTGGCGGAGGCGCCGGCGCTTTCCAGGAGATAATCGACCGCCGCGATGGCGCCATAGGAATTCGTTTGCAGGGCGTGAAAGCCCAACAGGTGCGCGACGCGTTCGCGGTCGATGGGGAAGCCCGTGGTCGTAATGGCGCAGGCGCCCATGGGCGACCGGTTCACGGTTTGATACGCCGACTGCAGCCGCACAGCGTCTCTTTCCAGGAATTCCACCGCGGCCAGCAGGTAGTGGGCGAGCGTGGTGGGCTGAGCCGGTTGCGTGTGGGTATGGGCCGGCATCACTGTGTCGATGTGCTTGCTCGCCAGCCTGAGGAGCGCTTCGCGCAACGCGATCGTCTCGTCCAAAAGCTGCAGGACTTCGCGCCGCACCACGATCCGGTATAGGGTGATGCCGATATCGTTGCGGCTGCGCGCCGTGTGCAGGCGTCCGGCGATATCGGGATCGCACCGCGTCGTGATGCGGTCTTCCACGTAGAAAAAGAAGTCTTCGTGCAATCCATCGAATCGGGCCGCGCGCAGTTCGGCCAGATCCAGAGAATTGATTGCGCCGAGCAGAACGCGGGCGTTTTCGGGCGACACAATTTTCTGCTCGGCGAGCATGGCGAGATGCGCGCGATGAATTTCGATCAGCGCTTCGGCGAAGTAGCGTTGGAAATCGGCGAAATTGACCGCGAGCACCGTTTCCGCATAGGCCGGGTCGGGAAATTTAGAAATGGAAACGCACCCCCAACTGAATGAGACGCTGATCGCGCGCTGCGGTTGCAGCGCCCGATGCCGGAGTAATGATGTTCCCCTGAGCATCCACCGCCGCCGTGGAGTTCACTCCGGTCACGTTGAGCGTGTTGGTGATATTCGTGGTCTCGGCCAGAAATTCAGCCTGGTACCGCTCCGTGAATGGGAAAAAGCGCGAGTAGCGCGCATTCAACTCAAACGGAGATTTCGCGCGCAGCGTGTTACGCCCGATGAACAGCGGCCGCTGGAATGTCGCGGGGGTTGAAGCATCCCCGTTCAAGATGCGGTTGCTGCCGATGTTGAACAGGTCGCCGCTTGCTGCTACTAACGCAACCGAAAGCTGGTTGTGGTTGAGCAGGTACTTGGCTGTGCGATTCGAAGGGTGGAACTCGGGCTGGAAGACTCCGGTCATATTGAAGCTGTGCCGCTTGTCTGTCAGAGAGTTGGCGCGGTCGCGGCGCCGGTTGGTGGGATCCGACAGAAGGAAGTTCGAAGAATCGATGTTGTTCTGCTCGGGCGCGTCGTCGATCGCATGCGACCAGGTGTAGTACGCGGCGAACTCGATACCCTTCGAAAACCGCTTCTGCAGATTCAGGTTAAAGCCGTTATAGTTCGACTTGCCCACGGACTCCGCTGAAAGGATATTGGCAAAACCAGAATAGACGCGCGCTGTGGTGCTGAAGATCGGCCGTCCATCCGCCAGGAAATTGCCGGAGGGCACCAGGTTGATGTTGCGGTAGACCGGCAGGTGCGTGCCGCTCGTATACAGATACGACGCGCTCAGCACCATATTCCGGGTGAGTTCGCGGCTGATCGAGATATTGGCATTGTAGGAGTACAGGCTCGCGAAATTGGGCGACACCGTCGTGATGTCCTGCGTAGCCAGGGTGAACCCGGTCGGCAACGCCGTAAACACGGTCGGGTATGCCGGGGCGAATGCCTGCGCCGGGGTCGCGTTGATACTGAAGAATGCCGGCGACCCGTTGTTCACCAGGGCACGGCGGTAGACGTCCGTTTGCGGCGGATCGTAGAAGAAACCCGTCGAAGCGCGGACCACGGTTTTCTGCTCCTTGTCCAGTCCCCACGCTACGCCGACGCGCGGTGCGAAGTTGTTCTTGTCCGTGCGGAAACTTTGCGAGAATGCGAACGGTGAGTTCTTATTGGCGTCCGGCGGGCGGTAGACGTCATACCGCACTCCGTAGGTGATGGTGAGATTGCGCTTCGGCTTCCAGGCATCCTGGGCGAACCATCCGAAGAACAGAGAATTGTATTGGACGTCCGGGTTGCCGTAGGTCTGCGAAAAACTGGAGTAGCTCTTCGGATCGGCGCCGCTCACCGCGGCCAGGTAAGCGGCAATGCTGGGGAAGGTGTAGGTTGCGGCGGTTGCCTGAATCTGCTCGTCCCGAACCCAACGGCTGCTCACTCCGACTTTGAAGGCGTGTGCGCTGGTCAGGAAACTGAAATTATCCACAATCTCCGGTGTCCGTTCGGTGAACACAAAACCCGCATCTGTCGGCCCACCAAAATTGGCCACGTTCGGGATCGAGATGGCGGGTCCGCTGCCGCTGCCGGAGAACCGGTTCTGCTGTTGGCTGCGGTTGGGCACCTGAAACCGGAGTTCATTCAGCGCGCGGCTCGAAACGTTGGAAATCAACTGCGCGGCGCCGATGTGCGCGCGGTCCACGAAGTTGAAGCTCCGCGAGATGAGATAGAGACCGCCGATGGTGCTGTCGTTATACGGTGAGTCGTTGCGGAAGTAATTATAGCGGAGCGATAGGCGGTTGTTCTGGTTAATCATCCAGTCGGCTTTGGCCATCACGAAGTAGACGTTCTGCCGAAACGGAATGGCATTCGCGTAGTCGGCGGGAAGCCCGAGCGCGGCGATATTCGCGGGAGATACGGTGATGGGCGCCGGCAGGTCGCGCTTGACGTGCTCGAACGATCCGTAGAAGAAGAGCTTGTCGCGAATGACGCGGCCGCCGCCGTCCGCCAGCTCATCATCGACATTCACTTCCGGGGTCGGCGCGGTTGCGGCAAGCAGTTTCGGGCGCGCGCTGAACGGAGTGCGGCGAAAAATATAGCCCGCCTCGCCGTGATAGTCGTTCGTACCCGATTTGGTGATCGTGTTGAATACGGTGCCGACGGTATTGCCGAACTCCGGCGCGAAGCCGTTGATCACTTGCTGCACCTCCTCCACATATGTGTTGGAGATGGGGACGAGCCGGATGCCGGCGCGGTCGCTTTCCGTGTTGTTGTTGCCGTCGATCTGGTAATTGATTCGGCCGTTGAAGCCGTTCGCATTGAGCTTGCGCGGGACTCCAAACTCCGTATTCGCGCGGCCGCTCACGTTCGGCTGATACAGAATAAAGTTGTAAGGGTTGCGCGAAACCAGCGGCAAATTGGTAACGGTGTTGCTGGTCAGCGTGCTGCCGAGATCCACCCGGCTCGGGTCCGTGATTGCTGCCGCGCTACCCGTCACATCGACGGTCGTAGCTGTTCCCGCGACCGACATCGGCACGTCCACCGTGACGGTGGCGCCGGCGTTGACCACAATCCCGGTGCGGCGCGCGTCGGCGAAACCGGACGCCGTCACCTGGAGGTCGTAGTTTCCAAGCGGAAGCAGTGTAAACCGGTATAGCCCGCTATCGGTGGTCTTGCCGCTCTGCTTGAAGCCGGTTCCGGTATTCGTGATTTGCACGGTCGCGCCCGCCACGGACGCGCCCGAGGGATCCGTGACCGTGCCGTTGATTTCACCGTTGGCGGCGGATGCCTGCCCGAAAGCGAGCGGCGCCGCCACGATACCCAGAAGCAAAACAAAAACGAGGAAACGCACTTCTATACGCATTTCAACTCCCTTTGTCCCAAAATTTGCTTCAGTGTAACACGATTGTGGCGAAGTGCTCGAAGGGAGTTTCAGCCGCGCCAGTACATGACTGCCACGCCTGAAATCGCGGGCGTTGTTTGGTGTCCGAAGTTCTATGAGATCCGGTTCAATAGGAGCGCCGGCGATCTTTGTCGCCGGTGAGCCAAGGAGAATAGAGCAGGCGGGCGCACGCGCCTGCTCGTCGGATCAATCCGAGAAACTCCCCGTCACCCCCTGGAAGCCGCGCAGGGCTTGTCGGCCGACCCACTTGATGACGCGAGCCGCGTCGTAGCAGTAGGCCAGATTGTGATTAAGCGTCGAGAAGCAGTGGCTCTGACACCCCTGCTTCATTTCGTTGAGCTGTTTGGCCTCGAACCGGTGATTACCGACTACTCCCCAATCGTAAGTGGCCGAGTACATGGGGAAGCAGGGTGCCAGTGTCCCATCCACCCGGACGATCACGTTGTTGTGGCCCGCCCTGCAGTTCCACTCCTGCAGCTTGCCGCGCATGAACTCTCGCATCTCGTGCAGCCGCTGCACCGAGTTGACCATTTTGTATCCCGACTTGTTCTTCTCGATGAGCCAGTCGACGAGTTCGTCCACCTGCGGCCAGTCTTCCTTGTTAATGAAGGTCGCGTTGTTCTCGAAATGCTCGAAGTGTTCGGGCTCGAGCATGGGCGACTCGTTGATGTGGTAATCGGTGGCGATCCGGTGCGCGCGCGCGATTTCGGTGAGTTGGCGAACATCGTCCAGATTGTTCCGGCAGATATTGATGTTGAAGAACATCGCGTAGCCATACCGGAACTGCCGCTTCACGAGGTGATCGAAATACTTCCGGATCGGGCTCAAGGCCTTTGGCAGACCCGGTTTTTCATCCACCGTGTCCACGGCAAGGTTGAAGACGGCAACGCCGGCATCGCCGAGCCGGTCGATGACGTCGGGCCGGAGCAGGCGGCCATTGGTGGGCACGTACACCCAGAAGCCCTTCTTAGCGGCGTAGTAGACCACCTTGTGGACGAACTGCGGGCGCAGCAGCGGCTCGCCGCCCATGAGCGCCAGCACGCGGCAGCCGTGATCGTGCAGCCAGTCGATCGAGCGGCGCGCCACGTCCTCCGTCATGCCTTTCACTTTGTTGTCAAACGCCCAGCAGTAGTGACAATCCAGATTGCACTTCCACTCGGTAAACAGATACGCAATGATCGGGTGGAAGTCGCCCGGAAGCACTCGCGAGCGCACATATGGAAATAACCAACCGCGCATGGCGCGATAGATCATTGGCGCATTCCAGGAGCGTTTTTCAGGAATTTCCTCTATGTCTGGGAGATCGGCCAGTTCGGGATGCTGCGGATACACTGGCTCGGGAAGCGTTTGCGGCTGCTCTGGACGTGGGAGCAGGGCTTTGCGGTGCGTTTTGACAAGGAGGTCGTGCAGTTGCACGTCCACCCGGAAGCGGGGATTGGAAGAAGCACTGTTTGGTGTCGTTTGTATTTCCATCCGCGTTCTCTTTTGTTGTGGAATCTTCCTTACAAATAAGACGGCCCGGTAGGCGGAGTCAAGAGGGTATTTGCAAATGGTCGGTTAAGGCTCCGTGACGGTGTTAACGATCTTCCATAACACCGCCGCGCCAGCTTCGAGATTGGCCACGGAGATTCGCTCGTCCGCGCCATGAGCCCCGCCCTCCCCGCGCATGAAAAGCGGTAGCCCGTAAACCGGCATGCCTTTCGCACGCAGAAACGAGCCGTCGGTCGCACCGCGCTCCATATAAGGAAGGACGAGGACGTTGCTGCCCGTCTGCCGAAGTATGGTCTCCATCGCCTGGTACAGGCGCGTGGAAAGCGGGCTTGGCTGCGTGGCCGGCATATCGTGGCCTGGCAGCGGCACCACCTCGACGCTATCGTCGTTCACGATCCGCCGCATGCGCGCGAGCACTTCTTCCCTCGTTTCGTTGGGCAGCATACGGACATCCACCTGAACTTCCGCCATTCCCGGAACGACGTTGAGCGCACTTCCGGCGCGGGTAATAGTCGGGCTGAGAGTGGTTCGCAACTGCGCATCCAACTCGGCGTCGTTCTCGCGGATCACCTTGGCGGCGGACTCCGCAGTCTGCGGCCGCTCCAGTTCGGGAAGACGCGGAGCAAGCCAGGCGAATTCCTCGAGACGTGACAACTCGTAAAGGTAGCGGCGGGTGGTGGGGTTCAGCCGCACCGGCTGGTCGGAGTCCGCCAGTTTCACCGTCGCCCGTGCCACTCGCACGATGGGATTGTAAAGGCGAGGCAACGAGGCGTGACCGGGGGTTCCGCGCGCCCGAAGCAGCACGGGGGTAGGAATCTTCTCGGTGGTCTCGACGTGGTAAACACGTTTCCCGGACGATAGCTCCATGACGAAGCCACCTTCGTTGAGCGCGAATTCCGCGTCGATTTTTGGCCACGCGTTTTCGATCAGCCACTGAACTCCGGACGACCCCGACTCCTCATCGGCTTCGGCCAGCAGAATCACGTCGCGGGCCGGCGGCCGGCCGCGCCGCTTCAATTCCACCAGCACCGCGAGTTCAGAGGCAAGCAGAGATTTGTCGTCCAGCGCGCCGCGGCCATAAATGTAGCCTGCGCGCGTTTCAGCGGCGAAGGGCGGCGACTTCCACTCAGCGGCATCGGCCGGCACCACGTCGCTATGCGCCATCAGCAGCAACGGCCGCGCGCTCGACGAGCCAGTGATGCGGGCAATGAAATTCAGCCGCGCGGGGTCGCTACCCAAAAGTTCGTAGACGATGCCCTCCCGCCTCGCGACGCTTTCCAGATAATGCGCCACGCCGGTTTCGTTGCCCGGCGGGTTGGACGTGTCGATGCGGATCAGGTCTGTGAGGTAGCGGCGGGTGCGTTCGGGTAAGGTGTCCTGTTGGACCCCGGCTGCCAACGTACAAACAAACAATGCCAGCCGCGCAAAACGCATTGGTCCCCATCTTAACGGAAACGTCCGGGATCCAGGCTCTTGTGATAAACCGCATCCGAAATTACTGCTCGCGGGCGTGCGTGGCCGTACCAGTAGATGGTGCAATTTTCTGCCAAGTTGATAACGTAGAGCCATGGATGGGGTGAACCGTCAGATCCTTCTGGTTTCCCGCCCTGTGGGGATGCCGCAGGAGAGCGATTTCCGCTTAGTCGAGACGCCAGTGCCCCGACCGGGTCCCGGCGAAGCGCTGGTCCGCACCCTGTTCCTTTCCGTTGACCCCTACATGCGGGGACGCATGCGAGCGAACGGCAGCTACGCGCGCGGGCTCGATGTCGGCGAAGTGATGATCGGCGGCATTGTGGGGCGTGTCGTCGAGTCCAACGACCCCAGGATTGCGTCCGGTGAGGTCGTCGAAGGAATGCTAGGCTGGCAGGATTACGCAACTGCTCCGGCCAAGTTGCTGCGCCGCATAGATCCCGCGGTAGCGCCCATCTCGACAGCTCTATCCGTGCTCGGCATGCCAGGACTGACGGCCTACTTCGGGCTGCTCGATATTTGCCGGCCTCAACCCGGAGAAACGGTTGTCGTCTCGGGCGCGGCGGGAGCGGTGGGTTCGCTCGTTGGGCAGATTGCCAAAATCAAACGGTGCCGCGCCATCGGGATCGCCGGTAGCGAAGAGAAGGTGCGTTTCCTGACGCGTGAACTGGGGTTCGACGGCGCGTTCAACTACAAGGCGACCCAGGATTACTACTCCAAGCTGAAAGAGTTTTGTCCGACGGGCATCGACGTCTACTTCGACAACGTGGGCGGCACCATCACCGACGCGGTGATGCGGCTCATCAATACGCGGGCCCGCGTAGCGGTGTGCGGCCAGATATCCGAATACAATACCGAACAGCCGGAGATGGGTCCGCGCTGGCTCGGCCAACTCGTCGCCAAGCAGGCCAAGGTCGAGGGATTCCTGGTAATGCAATATGCCGACCGGTTTGAGGAAGGCCTCCGGCAGTTGACGGCCTGGGTTCGCGAACGCCGCATCAAGTACCGCGAAGACGTCATGCAGGGCCTCGAAAACGCACCGAAGGCCTTCATCCGCATGATGGAAGGCGCGAACATCGGCAAGCAGTTGGTCAGAATCGCCGACTAACCCTCAGGGCACAACGCTGCGCCTAGCGTTTCACTGGTTGCAGTGCCTGCTGGACAACGCGCAACAACGCATCCACTGTGAACGGCTTCGGCAGCAAGGTGAACCCGCGACGCGTCACAAAACGCTGCACCAGGTCGGCATCGTGAAACCCCGAAATGAATAAGACCCGCAGGTCGGGTTTTTGCGCGCGCAGCTTCTCCGCCAGGACGGGCCCAGTCAGGTCGGGCATGATGACGTCCGTCAGCAACAATTCGACGTCCTGAGGACTGCTCTCGAACTGGCGAATAGCGCTCCATCCTCCGTCTGCGACGAGAACGCGGTAACCGGCCTCATTCAACACCTCGTCCATCAGGGCGAGAATAGCCCTGTCGTCGTCCACCGCGAGAATAGTTGGCCCTGTACCGGTGCCCGTGTGCGCCGCTGCCATGCATGTCGTGCGGATTCGAACGCCTGAGCGGTCGCTCCCGCACCCTTGTAACAATTATAGGCGGGTATACGCGTAAATATCGATCGTTTCTGGATCGATTCCTACATTGTGGAGAGGGTGCGCCGGCGTTCCTCGTGATATTGGGTCAGAGTCGAGTTCGCCGATCGAATCGTTTCCACTTCGGCGGCGATCCGCTCCAGGTCAGCGCCGCGCAAGACCACGTAAAGTTCGTCTTCTCCAATATCGGTGTACACACGGTTTCCGATACACCCGGAACTGGCGACGGCGCCTTGGGCCAACGCCGCCGGCAGCGCCATGCAAGTAGGGCGGCCCAGCAGTGGCGCCTTCGAAAGTGCGCCGGCGCGGTTCGCCGCTTCCGCCAGGATCATTACGCGCCCGGGCTTTCCCGAGACCAAAACCACCGAAGGAGGTACAGGTGTTTCGCCGAGAGGCGCGTACACCACACAACGCGGAGCCGCTGGCAACTGGAACACACCGGGGATTTCCTCCATCCGGAGATAACCGATGTCCGACATCAACGTGAGGACCTGCTGTAATTCCGGCATCCGCTCCGGCGTCAAGGTGTTGTGTGTATAGCTGCCGACCGGGCATTGAAAGTGGTCGGCGGGGACGGTATGGAAACTGCGGCCTCCGGCGGCGAGCCTCCAGAAACTGCAGGACGACGGTTCCGAGCCCTCAAATTTGGCAACACCGGCGGGCGGCTCGTCCAGGAAGGCCACGGCCACGGGGCGGCGCGTACCGCCAAGCACCTGCTGAAATTTCTCTTCGATTGCACGGTAGTCAGGCATCAGAGATATTATGGCAGCCCAGTAGGCGGATTCGGCCGCCAAAAAACTGGTAAAACAGATCGGAGATGACGCATCGCCGGAATTTTCTAAAGATGGCCGGCGCGGTCGCGCTGGCGGGGCGTACGCGAGCGTTCGGCGCCGTTCGCCCTTCCGGCGGCGCTCTCGCTGGAGCCCGCGCGCTGGTTGCGAACGGTGTTCTCGGGCGGATCAGCATGTGCCGCATCTCCGATTTCCACGGAATCGATGTGGTGCAGTTCGTGATGGGCCAAATGACGCCACTATCCGTAAGCGCGCAACACCTTTCGGAATCCACAATTGTGACGTACCGCTATCGGGGATTTCTTGTCTGCCAGGAGACCGGGGCGGCGAACCTACCGCACGGCGCTGTATTCCATGGCGACAGGGCGACGCTTGCGGTGAATGACGAAGCCGCTTTCCTGTTTGCCGGTGGCGGCGAAGCCGCGGTAGCCCGTCTCGGCGTCCACCAGCGTCCGC
>CAYMHP010000010.1:0-26978 GCA_964390225.1 uncultured Solibacteraceae bacterium | reverse complement strand
GAAGCCGGGAAGATCATCAATGGAGACGCCGAAACCTGGAAGTGGAAGCTGGATTTGCCCTTATGAGCGCCGAATGGGTCAGGCGGCACTGCCTCTCGTTTCCGCATACCACGGAAAAAGTCCAGTGGGGTCACGACCTGGTCTTCAAGGTTGCCGACAAAATGTATGCCGCGCTGGGTTTGGAACCCGGGGACGAGTGGTTGTCCTTCAAATGTACCCCCGAGGAATTCGCCGAGTTGACAGAGCGTCCTGGAATTATACCGGCACCTTATATGGCGCGCGCGCACTGGGTGTCGCTCGAAACCGAAGACGCCCTGCCCGCCGCGGAGATTAAACGGTTGCTGCGGCAATCCTACGACCTGGTCATTGCCAGGCTGCCGAAGAGGCGGCAGGAGAAGTTGCGTGCGGCGCCGAAGCCCTCGCGGCAGCCGGCCAAACGCGCGCAGAAGCGATAGGAGCGGCGGCAGTCTTGCCGCCGGTCGGCTACCCCACATTTTCTCACCAGCTTGGACTGGGAGCCCCGAACGATCGCGGAAGCGGGGCTTAAGCCCCGCGCAGGTTAAAACCTGCCCCACTTATTGTGGCGGGGACTTCAGTCGAGCAGATGGCGATCAGGTCCGTCGAAAGCGGTGAGAAATGCGCGGCTAATCGCCGTGTTTGAACACGACCTCGGGTTCGCTCGCGGCGGCGGTGCGTCTTTTCTTGGGCGCGCGCCGGAACTTCGCGGTGAGACCCTGGAACCGTTCCATGTAGATATAGAACACGGGAGTGATATAAAGCGTGAGTAACTGCGACACCACCAGTCCGCCGACGACGGCAAGGCCGAGGGGGCGACGCGCCTCTCCACCAGCGCCGAGGCCCAGCGCGATCGGCAAGGTGCCCATCAGCGCGGACATGGTGGTCATCATGATCGGGCGGAAACGCACCAGGCACGCTTCATGAATCGCTTCCGCGGGGCTGGAGCCGTGATCGCGCTGCGCTTCCAGTGCGAAGTCGATCATCATGATCGCGTTCTTCTTCACGATACCGATGAGCATGATGATTCCGACGAACGAATAGAGGTTCAGCTCGTCATGGAACAGCAGCAGCGTCGCAAGCGCGCCCAAGCCGGCCGACGGGAGGCCCGAAAGAATCGTAATCGGATGGATGAAGCTCTCGTACAGAATGCCCAGAACGAGGTAGATGACCAGCACCGCCATCGCGAGCAGCACGCCCATGCCTTGCAAGCTCTGTTGGAAGGCGGCGGCCGTGCCCTGGAAACTCGTGGTCACGGTGTCCGGCAGCACATCCCGGGCGACTTGTTGGATGTGATCCACGGCATCGCCTAGCGCGACACCCGGCCGGGTATTGAACGAGATGGTTACTGCGGGTGATTGGCCGAGGTGAGAGACCGAGAGCGGGCCGACGCCCATGCGGAGATCGGCGACCGAGTTCAGCGGAACCATCCTACCCGATGCCGAGCGAACGTACAGCAGCCCCAGCGAGTTCGGGTCCATTTGATACTTCGGCTCGACTTCCAGAATCACGGCGAAATCGTCCAGCGGCGTGAAAATTGTGGAGGCCTGGCGCGTGCCGTAGGCGCTGTACAGCGCGCTTTCTACCTCGTCCGGTGTAACGCCGAGCGCCGATGCCTTATCGCGGTTGATGTTCAGAGTGATCGTGGGATTGTTGTTTTGCAGGTCGCTGTTTACGTCCGTCAATTCGGGTAGTTCCCGAATTCGCTGCTCAAATTCGGGCGCCACCTTGTAGAGTTGCGCCAGATTGGGTGCTTGCAGCGTGTATTGATAGTTGCTCCGGCTTTGTATGCCGCCTATGGTGATCAGGGGCCGGTTTGTAAGGTAAACCCGCACACCCGGAATCTGATCCATCTTCGGGCGGAGCCGCGCGATGATCTGTTCGGGTGTTTCGCTTCTTTCGGACCGGGGCCTCAAGTGCAGATTCAACTGGCCATTGTTGACCGACGGATTGTTGTTGCCGCCCGCGACCTGACTGCGGACGCCGTCAACGGCCGGATCCGCCTCGGCAATGTGCTGGGCCTCTTGCGTTGCCTTCACCATGTCGTCGTAGGAGATGCCCTGTCGCGCCTCGAGAGCGCCATTGATCTGCCCCACGTCCTGCGGAGGAATGAACCCTTTAGGAACCAGGCCAAAAAGATAGACACTGGCGACCAGGGTCGCACCCGCGCTCAGCACCGTCAAGAAACGGTGTCGAAGCACGCCTCGCAGCGTCCAGGCGTAAACGGAACGGATCGCCTCGAAGACTCGCTCCGAGCCCCGCTGGAAAAAGTTCAGATGCTCCGTAGGTGGTTTCAGGAACCGGCTGCACAGCATCGGAGTGAGGCTGAGCGAGACCAGGCCCGAGATGCCGATCGCCACCATGATCGTCACGGCGAATTCGTGGAACAGCCGGCCCATGATGCCGCTCATGAACAGCACTGGGATAAACACTGCCATGAGCGAGATGGTCATCGAAATAATGGTGAAGCCGATTTCGCGCGCGCCCTCCAGCGCCGCGGCCAGCTTCGCCTTCCCCATCTCCATGTGCCGGACGATGTTCTCGAGCTTGACGATGGCGTCGTCGACCACGAAGCCGACCGACAGCGTCAGCGCCATCAGCGAGAGGTTGTCGAGCGTGTATCCCAGCAGGTTCATCGCGGCGAACGTGCCGATGATTGACATCGGCAGCGCCAGGCTGGGGATCAGGGTCGCCGAGGCATTGCCCAGGAAGATGAAGATGACGCCGACCACCAGCAGTACGGTGAGCACCAGGGTCAGCTTTACATCGTTCACCGACTCGCGGATCGAGGTGGATCGGTCGAAGAAGATGTCGAGCTTCATGGCGGGCGGCATTTGCTCCCGGAGGGCCGGAAGCGCCGCCTTGATCGTGTCCACCACCTCGACGGTATTCGCGCCAGGCTGCCGCTGGATCGAAAATTGGATAGACGGCGTCGATCCAAACCAGCTCCCATTCTTATCGTTCTGGATGCTGTCGATGACGCGGCCAAGCTCTCCCAGGCGGACCGGGGACCCGTTCCGGTAGGCAACAATCAGCGGCCGGTACTGCTCGGCCGTGTTCAATTGACCGTTCGCCTCCACGGTGTAGGCCCAGTGCTGCCCCCACAGAGTTCCCGTGGGCAGATTGACGTTATGTTTGCTCAGTGCCTCGTTGACTTCGTCGATGCTGATGTTGCGCGAGGCCAGAAGGTTCGGATCGAGCTGGGCGCGGACGGCGTATTTGGCCTGCCCGAACACGTTCACCTGCGCCACGCCGGTGATTTGCGAGATACGCTGGGCCAGCACTTCCTCGCCGAAGGCGTCCATCGTCGAGAGAGGAAGCGTCTCCGAGTAAATCGCCATCGCCAGAACCGGCTGGTCGGCGGGATTCACCTTGCGGAGGGTCGGCGGCGCCGGCATGTTCGGCGGCAACTTGCGGAGCACCGAAGCGATGGCGGTCTGCACGTCCTGGGCCGCGCCATAGAGCGATCGGTCGAGCGTGAACTGGATAGTGATGTTTGTACTACCCAGATAGCTGCTCGAGGACATCGAATCGACGCCGGCGATGGTCGTGAATTGCCGCTCGAGGGGGGCCGCCACCGAGGAAGCCATGGTCTCCGGACTGGCTCCCGGAAGCGCGGCTTGGACCTGAATCGTGGGGAAATCGACGTTCGGCAGATCGCTGACCGGCAGGGAGCGGTATCCCATCACGCCGAAAAGCACGATGGCGAGCATGACGAGGGTCGTCATTACAGGCCGGCGGATGAAAAGATCCGTGACGCTCATCAGTCAGTCTCTTTGTGCAGAATCATCGACTTGGATATTGTACCCGGGCCTAAGTCAAGCCTGATATGGCCTTTTCGGACCATTCCGTGAAGCTGGTGTCGGCTTATTCAACAGCGACCACTCGCCGACGCCCGTTGCTGAGGTATCTGCCACCGGCAAGCACTAGGAAGACGAGGACGATGTCCGCGAGGTAACGCACCACGTTGGAGGGGTGCATTGTACGGAGTACAAACGGGTCCTCCAGCACCATGTCGCCGCCTACCTTGCCCAGGATGGCGGCGCCGACGTAGATCACGGCCGGGTAGCGGTCCATCAGGTCAGCAAGTAGATTGCTCGAAAAGACCACGAACGGAATGCTGAGGCACAAGCCGAAAACAATCAGCCCGAAATGGCCGTTGGAAGCGCCGGCGATGGCGAGAATGTTGTCGGTCGACATGGTGAGGTCCGCCAAGACGATCACCCAGATGGCGCGCAACAGGTGATGCGCAGCCGGAGCCGCCTCGGGCGGGTCGCTCGCATCCACCAGAACCTTGAGGGCGATCCATAAAACCAGGATGCCTCCTGCCAGCTCGAGGTATTCCAGCCTCAACAGCCTTGCGGCAAACACCGTTAAGGCAATGCGCAGGACGATGGCGATGGCCGCCCCGCAGAGGGTCCCGAGCCGACGCTGCTGCTGCGGCAACGACCGTACGGCCATGGCAATCACCAAGGCATTGTCGCCGGCGAGGAGCAGATCGATCAGGACGATCGACAGCACGCTCAGGAGAAGAGGCCCGGGCGCCATTAAACCTTTACCAACGGTCTTTTGACCCATGCGCGAAGGCGCCTAAAGAAGTTCTGGGCCACTCGAACGTCTTTCAGAATCTGATTCTTAAGGGCTTCGGGGCGTTCGAATTTGCGTTCGTCCCGCACGCGCCAGAGGAATTCGACGCGGATTCGGGTAGGCGGTGCCCCCTCGAGCGGATCCAGCAGGAAGGTCTCGATGGAAAGCTCCTGGCCTTCGCCGAAGGTCGGCCGGTACCCCACGTTGGTGATGGAATTCCACTCCCGTCCAGTGCTCAGCTCATAGGTCCGCGTAACATACACGCCACGCGCGGGAATCACCTCGGCGCGTGTGGCGAGGTTGAGCGTCGGGACGGTCTGCTTCGAGCCGACTCCGTGGCCTTTGACCACGTCTCCTTCCAACCCGTACGGATGCTGCAGCAGCCGGGCAGCCAACGCAACGTGTCCTTTTTGAATGGCTTGCCGGATCCCGCTGCTGCTGACCATGTGGCCGCGGCACATCACCGCCGGAATGATCTCAGTTTCAAACCCAAAGTCTTCGCCCAGCGTTCGGAGCAGGTGCACATCGCCGGACTGGCGATGGCCGAAGCGGAAGTTGTCGCCCACCAGGACGGCGCGGGCGCGGAGCTTTTCGACCAGGAGCTGCCGCACGAATTCTTGCGGCGTCAGGCGAGCGAGTTGCTCGTTGAACGGGAGAATCAACACCTGATCGATGCCTTCCTCGCGCATCAATTCGGTTCGCCGTTCGGGAGAAGTGAGCAAGCGGGGCGCACGGTCGGGCGCTACGACGCGAGTCGGATG
This sequence comes from uncultured Solibacteraceae bacterium, assembly GCA_964390225.1. Classification (GTDB taxonomy): domain Bacteria; phylum Acidobacteriota; class Terriglobia; order Bryobacterales; family Bryobacteraceae; genus PSRJ01. The sequence goes on along the minus strand of CAYMHP010000010.1, from coordinate 21,615 downwards.
CGGGTCGAAGGTGAGGACGGAGGCCTTCCACCCCTGCGCCTTGGCCCGCTCGACCATGCGTTTCAGAATGCGGCGGTGGCCAAAGTGCACGCCGTCGAAGTTGCCTATGGTGAGGGCAGTCGGGCCGAAATCCGCCGGAACTTCGGCCAGACTGCGGTACACCCGAAATGACTGCCCCCGGTTATCCGTCGCTTCGGTTTGCCGCGAGGCCACGCTGTCGACGAGGATCTCCAGACCGTCGTAGGCCAGGCGGACATTCGGAGGCAGCAGCGTTTCGGTACGCTCGTGCGCCAAGTCATGGGAAATGTGGGTGAAGAACGTGCGCCGGGCCCCTAGCTTCTCGGCGGTGTTGACGGAGCGCTCCACCGTCGAATGCGTGGGGTGCGGCCGGAAACGCAGCGCGTCGAGGAACAGCACGTCGAGACCACGGAGTTGCTCCATGGAGCTTTCGGGAATGTCGCTGTGGTCCGTCAGGTAGGCAGCGTCGCCAAACCGGAAGCCGTAGATCGTAACGCTGCCGTGCAGGATGGGAATAGGAATGAATTGCAGGCCGAACAGCTCAAACGCCGCGCCGCAGATGATGTGTGTGGTCAACTGCGGGACATTCGATTCCTTCTCTTTGCCGTCGAAGATGTACTGGAACGACCGCCGGATGGCGGCCATGGTGTCCTCCGCGGCGTAGATGGGGATCTGCTCCTTTTGACGGAAGTTGAAGGGCCGCACATCGTCGAGCCCCATGATGTGATCGGCGTGGGAATGAGTGAAGATCACGGCATCGAGGTGATCGATGCCGGCTCGCAGCGCCTGAGCGCGGAAATCGGGTGTGGTATCCACCAGGACGTTACGTCCCTCGTAGCTGATGAGAATGGAGGGGCGGAGGCGCTTATCGCGCGGATCGGTCGAGGTGCAGACCGCGCAATGGCAACCAATCGTGGGGACCCCGGCGCTGGTGCCTGAGCCGAGTACCGTGATTTTCAATTGGGGCGCCGGCATTCACGATTGCGGAGCCGACGCTTTCGAGGCCTTCTCTGAGACTTGCACGAACCGGAAGCGCAGCTCCGTCAGCGAATTTTCCAGCAACCGCTGTTCTTCCAGGGACAGGTTGCCCTTGGTTTTCTCGGCCAGGATTCCCATCAGGTCAATGGTGTGGCGGGCCAGCGGCAGGTCCGGTTCGGCGTCCTTTTCTTCGTCTTGGCCGAACTGCATCAAGCCGAGCTGCATTTCGGCCTGCGCACGCAGCGAGAGCACCAGAAAGCTGAAGGACGCCGGCGGCAACGGGATTTGAAAGTCCTCCTGTTTTTCCGGGGTGGGATCCGCGTCGGCCATTCCATTATTTTACAATGCGCACGCCAGGTCGCCGCTCCGGCGCCGCGGCCGCCTGCGCTGGCAATTCTGTTAGATTGGGAGGCATCGCCCCCCAACCATGTCCACTGTTGGAGAGAAATTTCAAAGACTTGTCGAGGTTATGGCCCGCCTGCGCGGCCCGAACGGCTGTCCGTGGGACCGGGAGCAGACCTTTGACAGCATCAAACCGTACACTCTCGAAGAAACGTACGAAGTTCTCGACGCTATCGACCGGCGGGACTGGAGCGAGCTTTCGGAAGAATTGGGCGATTTCCTGCTGCAGGCCGTGTTCTATTCGCAAATGGCCGAGGAGCAGGGGCTGTTCGCGATCGGCGACGCGCTCGACGCCATCAACCAGAAGCTGATCCGGCGCCACCCGCATGTATTCGGCGAGGAAACCGCGGAATCGGCCGGGGATGTGAAGCGCATCTGGGGTGAAATCAAAGCCGCCGAGAAGAAGCACAAGGGGAAGGACGATACAGGGCTGCTCGATTCCGTGCCGCGCGCTGTGCCGGCACTGGTGGAGGCGCAGCAGATCGCCTCGCGAGCGGCGAACGTGGGCTTCGATTGGGAAAACACGGAACAGGTGATCGACAAACTCCACGAGGAATTGGGGGAGTTGCACGAGGCCCGGCGCAACGCGTCGCACGCGGAGTTGGAAGGCGAGATCGGCGATCTGCTGTTTGTTCTGGTGAACCTTGCCCGGTTCGTAAAGGTGGACCCCGAGCAGGCGCTGCGGCGCACCAACGCCAAATTCCGTCAACGGTTCAGCCACATTGAACGCAGGCTCGCCGAGCGCGGAAAGAAGCTTCAAGATTCCAATATTGAAGAGATGGAGGAGCTGTGGCAGGAAGCGAAAGGATGATCGACATCCGGCCGCTCTCCACGATTGCCGATTTCTCCGAAGCCGTGACGCTGCAGCAGCGCATTTGGGGATTTGCCGATAACGAGCTGCTGCCGCGGCGCTTTTTCGTTGTGGCGAGCAGGATCGGCGGCCAGATATTCGGCGCTTACGGGCAGCAAGCCATGGTGGGGTTCTGCCTGGCCGTTCCCGGCATGAAAGAAAACCTGCGCCCGTACCTGCACAGCCACATGCTCGGGGTCCTGCCGGAATGGCGCGATGCGGGTGTGGGCAGGCGGCTCAAGCTGCGGCAACGCGAGGAGGCCCTCGCGCGGGGACTCGATCTGATCGAGTGGACATTCGATCCGCTCGAGATCAAAAACGCATTCTTCAATATCGAGCGTCTGGGCGCGATCGTGCGCCGCTATGCCGAAAATGAATACGGGGTCACTGCCAGCCCTCTGCACGGCGGTTTGCCTACGGACCGCTGCATCGCCGAGTGGTGGATTGCAAGCCCGCGCGTGGAGTCGAGCATCGCCGGCAGCAAAGCGCGGTGCCGGGTGGAGGAGCGCATTGCGGTTCCCGCCGACATCGCGGTAATCCGGCGCGAAGACGCAAACCGCGCACGAGTAATCCAGCGCGCCAACGCCGCGCGATTCGCGCGTTGCTTCGAACAGGGCCTCGCGGTGATCGGCTTTGAGCGCAACGAATCCGAGGCCGCCTACCTGTTGGGACCCTGGCAATGAAACTGGAGCGAATCACGCTGCGCCAGATCCGGATGCCTTTGGTGCATTTCTTCGAGACCAGCTTCGGCCGCACCACGGAGCGCCAGATTGTCCTGGTAGAGGCGCACGGCGAGGGCGCAACAGGTTGGGGTGAGGTCACCGCAGGCGAGAACCCGTTCTACAACGAGGAGTGGACCGAGTCGGCCTGGAGAATTGTGCGCGATTACGTCGCGCCGACCGTCATCGGGAAAAATCTGGCAAGCGCCGCCGACGTCGCTCCGCTCAGCGAGCACATTCGCGGCCACCGCATGGCGCGGGGCGGCGTCGAAGCGGCGGTCTGGGATTTGGAGGCGCGGATTGAAGGCGTGCCGCTCTGGAGGAAGATCGGCGGTGGCGCGCGCCGGGAGATTTCTTGCGGCGTCTCGATTGGTATTCAGGAGAACGCTGGAAAACTTCTGGACACAATCGGGCGGGAACTGGAGGCCGGTTACCAGCGCATCAAGATCAAAATCAAACCCGGTTGGGATGTGGACGTAGTCCGCCAGGTGCGGGAGCGCTATCCCTCGATCAAGCTGATGGTGGATGCGAATTCGGCCTACACGCTTGCGGACGCCGCGCACCTGCGGCGCCTGGACGAATTTTATCTAATGATGATCGAGCAGCCGCTCAGCGACGACGACATCATCGACCACGCCGCTCTGCAGCAGACGCTCCAGACGCCGATTTGCCTGGACGAATGCATCCGCACCGCGCACCACGTGGAGCAGGCCGTGCGGCTGCGCGCTTGCGGCATCATCAATATCAAGCTCGGGCGGGTTGGCGGGTTCCGGGAGGCCCGGCGCGTGCATAACGCGGCGCAGGCGGCCGGTATTCCCGTATGGTGCGGCGGCATGCTGGAATCCGGCGTCGGCCGCGGGCACAACATCGCGCTCTCCACGCTGCCCAACTTCGTGCTGCCGGGCGACGTCTCGGCGAGCAAACGGTATTGGCAGCGCGACATTATCCAGCCGCCGGTGGAAGTGACGCCGCACGGGACCATCGTGGTTCGCGACGATCCGGGGTTTGGGTACGAACTCGACTGCGATTACATCCGGCACATTACGGTTCGCGAGGAGTCGATCGCGTGAGCAGTTTTGCCTCGCTGCTGCGCGACAACTCGAACTATCGCTATACCTGGATCGGCCAGATCGTGAGCGAGATTGGCGACCACTTTAACAACGTCGCGGTATTCGCGCTGGTTCTGGGCACGACCAAATCGGGACTGGTGGTCAGCGGTGTGATGCTCTCGCGGGCGGTTCCGGCGATGCTGGCAGGCCCGCTGGCCGGCGTGGTGCTGGACCGGGTCGATCGCAAGCGCGTTATGATCGCGAGCGATTTGATCCGCGGTGTGGTGGCGGCCTGCTTCATTCTGACGATTCATTATTCCGGCACGTGGCTTTTGTACCTGCTCAGCGGGCTGTTGATGGTGGCCTCGCCCTTCTTTTCGGCGGGCCGCTCGGCGATTCTGCCGGCAATCGCCACCAAAGATGAGCTGCACACGGCCAACTCTTTAACCCAGACGACGCAATGGATGACGTTGGCGATAGGGGCGCTGCTCGGAGGCGTCAGCGTGGCGCAATTCGGGTATCACTGGGCGTTTCTGGGGAACGCGTTCTCGTTCCTGGTCTCGGCGTTTTGCATCTCACGGCTCTTTTTGCCAGGCCGGGGTTTCCGGGCGCCGCGGCGGGCCTTGACCGAGTCGCAGGTGGTGCGGCCCTGGCATGAGTACGTAGAGGGCCTGCGGTATATGCGGGACCATCCATTGATTCTCGGGATCGGGCTGATCGGGGTGGGCTGGGCCACAGGCGGGGGAGCGGCCCAGATTCTATTCAGTATTTTCGGAGAGCTGGTGTTTCACCGCGGCCCGGAGGGCATCGGTTTCATATGGGCGGCGGCGGGAGTCGGCCTGCTGTGCGGCGGCACCATCGCTCACCGGTTGGGCCGGCGCATGAAATTCGAAACCTACAAGCGCGCCATTATCTTTTGCTATATCGTGCACGGCGGCTCGTACATCGTCTTCAGCCAGATGCGGAGCTTCGGCTGGGCGCTGATCTTCATCGCGGTATCGCGCGCGGCGGTGGGCGTCAGCTCGGTGCTGAACATGTCGCAGCTTCTGCGCCACGTTGCCGATTCCTTTCGAGGCCGGGTCTTCTCGACGAATGAATCGATGCAGTGGTCGGTTATGCTGGTTTCGATGATGCTGGCGGGCATTGCCTCGCAGACCTGGGATCCGCGCACGATCGGTACTATCGCGGGCGCACTCAGCTCGACGACGGCAATCTTCTGGGGTTGGGCCAACGCGACCGGCCGTCTTCCGGAGCCGCCGAAAGAAGGTGTGGAGCCGGAGGAAGTCGAGGTACATGGCAAGCCCACCGTCTGACCTCGCCGGCAAAGCCGTCCTGGTCACCGGCGCGGCCAAACGCATCGGCCGTGGCATCGCCTTACGGCTGGCGGCCGAAGGCGCACGCGTCGCCATCCACTATCATGGCTCCGAGTCGGAGGCCCGGCGCACGGCCGAGGAATGCGGCGGCGCAGAGCTGTTTCGCGCGAACCTGGAAAGCGTCGCCGAAATCGGCCGCATGTTCACGGATGTGGAGCAGCGCCTGGGCCGTCTCGATGGCCTGGTGAATAACGCCGCCCGGTTCACGCGCTTCGATCCACTCGAGCTGACCGAAAAGGACTGGGATTTCGTCCACTCTGTAAATCTCAAGGCTGTGTTCTTCTGTTGCCAGCATGGCGCGCGTCTCATGCAAAAGAGCGGCGGAGGGCGCATCGTCAACATCAGTTCGCTGGGCGGGATACGGCCCTGGGCGCAGCACGCCCACTACTGCGCGTCGAAGGCGGGGGTGATCATGTTGACGCGCGCGCTGGCCAAGGCCTTTGCGCCGAGCATCACGGTGAACTCGGTGGCGCCCGGGGTGATCCCGTTCGACGACATCGATGAAGGCGGCAAGCATCTGATCGAAATCACACCGGCCGGGCGGGGGGGAACCCCCGGCGAGATTGCCGATGCAGTAGTCTTTTTCTTGAAGGCCACGGAATTCGTGACGGGTCAGGTACTGGCAATCGACGGCGGTTTGAGCCAGAGATGATCGTCTTGCCTTACGGATTTCGCGTATTCTAAACAAGGAGAAAACATTTGATGAGACGGTTGTTGAGCACGGTCGTGGTCGTATTGGGGTCGGTGGCAACGATGTTTGCACAAGCCCCCGTAATAACCGGAGTGCTGGACGCCGGCGGGTACACGGCGAATATTGCTCCAGGAAGCGTCTTCGTCGTCAAGGGAAACAATCTGTGCGGGACCAGCCAGACCGCCACCGCTCCAAATTACTCCACGGCGGCGTTGGCCGGGGTTACCATTCGGTTCACGCCCGCGGGCGACGGGAGCCCTGTAGATGCCTATATGATCTACACGTTTTGTAGCGGCAGCACGACTCAATTGGCGGCCGAGCTTCCGAATGCCACTGCGCCTGGCAACTACAACGTCACGGTGACAAACAACGGCTCGACCAGTGCGGCGTTTTCGGCGACCGTGGTTGCACGGAAATTCGGGATTATGACCGTCTCCGGCACGGGCTCCGGACGCGGGCTTGTGCAGAACGTGGTCACTCAGACTCAGTACGATTTGAATGCCTTCACTTCCGGGACGGTCTCGGGAGCGGGCTTCAATCGCTCGCCTGCTTTGCCTGGGCAGTTCCTGATCATCTGGGGCATGGGCTTGGGCGCAGCGAGCGGGTTCGACACCGCGCCGGCGAACTATGACTTCATTGCCCAGCAGCGTCTGGACGTGAAGGTGATTGTTGGAACCACCCAGATCACTCCGGCATACGCCGGGCGGTCGAACCTGTTCCCGGGTTTGGACAACATCGTGTTCCAGTTGCCCTCCCCGCCGACGCTGCAGACCGGGTGTTCCGTGCCGGTGCAGGTGAGCTTAGCGGGACAACAGCTCAGCAATGTGGTGACGGTCGCTATCGCGGCGAACACGAACGCGCTGGCTTGCAGCGATCCGCAACTGACCCAAGATACGTTGACGAAGCTGGATGCGGGCGCCAACCTGACGGTCGGGTCGTTCGCGCTGACCAGCTTGAATACGACAATGACTATTCCCGGACAGACCGGGAGCGTGTCCGCCCGCATTGAATCGGCGGCAGGCGCTTTCACCCGATACACCGCCGATCAGATCCGAGACGTCTCCCAGTTCTTCGGCACTCCTGGGGCTTGCCAGGTTTTCCATCGTACGGGCACAACGTCATCAATTCTTACGCCGCCCGGACTCGGCAACCTGGATGCCGGGGTGCTGACGCTAAACGGACCTGGCGTTACGAACAAGCCTTTTACCGAGAGCTCTGACAAGACGTATTCCCTAAACCTGGGGACCGCAATCACGGTGCCCGGAATCACGCTACCGCCGGGCTTGGGCTTCAACGCGACGCCAGTGATATCCCAAGGCTCATATACGATCTCCGGGGCTGGCGGCGCCGACGTGCAGCGATTCAATGCGACAGTCAACGTCGATGCGCCGTTGACCGTCACCGGAGGTCTCCCCAGCACAATCAACCGCAATAACGCTCTTATCATCGGCTGGACGGGCGGCGGCACGGATAACGTGGAGATCATTGGTTTCTCGGGGGCGCAGGTCGGCGGCACCAGCACTAACCCGATCTACGATTCCAGCGAGTTCATCTGCACCACCACCGCGGATCGGCTTTCGTTCACGGTGCCGGTAAGTATTCTGCAGCAACTTACGGCGACCCCGAGCAACGGAACGGGCGCGATCATGGTGCTGAGCACCAGCGCGATTAACAACACGAACGGGCGATTCACCGCAGGGCTTACCGCGGGCGGAAACATCGATGCGGGGTTGTTCGTTGCCACGATTGGAACGTTCGGTACCGCGACGTATCAGTGAGTGAGGTGGTTGCGCCGGGGGCAGGCTAAATGCCTGCCCAATGAAGTCGCTCTTCAGCCGCCCCCGTCATGGCGCGGTTGCAGCTGAACCGCGGCATCACTGCCGCGGCTGATGGCGCTGCAGTTAGGAAGTGGTCTCCTGCGATTCGGCGTGCTCCCGGGAAGGGCAGCATTTATTGAGTGACCGCGAAGCAGTAGAGGTAGCCGGCGCCGCCTGTGCTGACGAGGTTCTGCTGGCTGCAGCCGCGGCTGGGATGCGCCGAGTTCCATGACGTGTTGCCGCCGCCCGTGCGATCAAAGTGGCCTAACTGCGCGGTGCCCATGCCGTTGCTGGTCCAGTTCTGACACGTGTGATCGGCGCCATCGCTATACGCTCTGCCATCCGGTTGCGAGCCGGTCAGGATATCGTGCTGATTCGGCTGGTCTCCAAAGCCTTTGATCGTCTCGCCCTTTTCCGTCAAAACCGTTGCTTTGGAAATGTTGTTGCCGAGGCGCGCGGCATCCAGAGTGTCTCCGTGAAGATCCGCGAGATCTTTGGCGATGCGAGCGCCTTTCGCGTTATACCAGGGGCCGTTGCCGATGCGATCGCGGGCGTTGACGGCCGGCTTTCCATCGGCGGCCTGCGTGCTCAGATATGCGTGCCAGGTCCGGTTGCCGGCGCCGGCGGCCTCGGCACGTTGCTGACAAATGCGGTCGGCCCCGGCCAGGCCTCCGAGGTTCGCTCCATCTCCGGAGCCCGCACTCGTCACGAAGAAGGACATCGGTTGTGGCGGCTGATTTTGCTGAGGCGGCTGCGCGAGAGCCACAGACGAGCCCAGCAGAATGAACGTGAAGACGTAACTGTTGCGCATAGCAGTAATACCTCCTGGTTTTGTGATGGAATCAGCGTATCACAGCAGAGAGGGCGCTCCGGCGTGTGATATACAGTAACCGAAGCAGATTTGAGAACCCGCGAAGAGGGAGAGGCATGCGCACATCCTTATTGTTTCTTGCGACGGCAGTATGTCTTGCGGCCGCGATGGCCATCGCGGCGAAGGCCCAGGTGCAACATTATCAGCCGGTGACGCAGGAGATGTTGCTGAACCCGAGCCCCGACGACTGGCTGATGTACAGCCGGACGTACGATGCGCAGCGCTACAGCCCGCTCAAGCAGATCAACCGGCAGAACGTAGGCCAGCTTCGCGTCGCCTGGTCGCGAGCGTTCGGGCCTGGAACGGCCGAGAGCATTCCGGTAGTGCACAACGGCGTGATTTACGTGGTGAGCCCGGGCGCGATCGTGCAGGCTCTGGACGGAACGACCGGGGACCTGCTGTGGGAGTACAAGCGCAAAGTGCCGGCGAATGTTGCGAGCAGCGCCCGCACGAAGAACCTGGCCATCTATCAAGACATCATTTTGTATACGGCGCCGGACAGCTATGTCGTAGGCCTGGATGCCACCACCGGCGAGCAGCGCTGGCAGGCACCGGCGGAGACCAGCGGGCACACGTCGGGGCCCCTGGTTGTGGAAGGGAAGGTGATTACCGGCCGGGCATGCGCGGGCAAACGCGAGAACTGCTACATCGGGGCGCACGATGCGCTGACCGGAAAAGAACTCTGGCGGTTCTACACGACGCCTGCGCCGGGCGAACCGGGCGACGAAACCTGGGCAGGCGCGGCGCTCGATAAGAGACTCGCCTCAGTGTGGGGATTGCCCGGCACCTACGATCCCCTCCGCAAGATGCTCTACTGGGGTGTTTCGAATCCGATGCCGAACACGCGCATGGAACGCCACAACGGCAACCCGGAAGCGATCCCGAAGACCGCACCGGCGGATCTCTACAGCAACTCGACCTTAGCTCTCGACCCGAACACCGGGAAACTGGCGTGGTATTACCAGCACCTTCCCGGCGACGACTGGGACGAGGATTACACGCACGAGCGCACCCTGGTGCGCACGCGCTACAATCCCGATCCGAAGTACGTGAAGTGGTTCAATCCCGAAGTTCGGCGCGGATCCGAACACGACGTAGCTGTGATGGTGGGAGAAGGCGGCGGCATTTTCGTGCTCGACCGCGACAAGGGCCAGTTTCTCTGGGCCACGCCGTTTCCGTACGATGTTCCGGATTTTCTGATCTCCAACATCGACGGAAAGACCGGAAAGACGACGATCAACTATGACCTGGTGATGAAGCATCCGGGAGATCATCACGTCATCTGCTTCTTCAATACCAGGAGCTACTGGCCGACGGCCTACCACCCGGGGACGAATTCTCTGTACGTGCCGTACATCGATAACTGCCTGGACATGACCGCGGCGGGACCGGACGGGCCGGCGAAACGGCGCGGAATTCCGCGGCCCGGCGGCGATCCCAATGCCCTGACTGGTTTGGCGAAGATCAACCTGGAGACGGGCGAGATCCTGCGGTTCAACCAGGGCCGCGCTCCGATCGAGGGAGCCGTGCTGACCACTGCCGGAGACCTGGTGTTTAACGGAGACCTGAACCGCCGCTTCCGGGCGTTCGACGCGTACACGGGCAAGCCACTCTGGGAATCGGTACTAGCGGGACCCGTCTCGGTAAGCACGATTACATACGCGGTGAACGGGAAGCAGTATGTCGCGGTGATGACTGGCGATGGCCTGTTGGATGGCGGACTGTTGGCGGAGACGCCGGAGTTGAAGCCGCCGCGCGGTGTAAACGGGATCACGGTGTTCGCGCTGCCGTAGGTTGGCCGCCAGCCATGATGTTTTCACAATCTGAATTACGGCGAGCATGGCATAATACGATAACCATGTCTCTGCGTCTCATCTTTCTCGGTGTGTTCGGGATGGCCGCTTTTGCGCAAACGCCCCAGTACGTAGGGTCAGCCGCTTGCATGCGCTGCCATTCCGCAATTTACGACCGATGGAAGAAGACCCGTATGGCGAACGTAGTCGTGGACCCCAAGCAGCATCCGGAGGCAATTATTCCGGACTTGAGTACGCCGGATCCACTACTTACTTTCACTAAGAACGACATTGCCTTTGTCTATGGCAGTAAGTGGAAGCAGCGTTACTTCAAGAAAGTCGGCGACGATTACTTTCCGCTGCCCGCGCAATGGGATATCAATCATAAGATCTGGCGCGCTTACTTCGTGCGGGAAGGGACGGACTGGTGGGTCCCTTTCTATCCCGCGGACAATATGAAGCGGCCGACGGGTTCGACTTGCGACGGCTGCCATTCGGTGAACTACAACATCCAAACGAGAACTCCAACGGAGTGGAACGTGGGCTGCGAGAAGTGCCACGGGCCCGGAAGCGAGCATGTGGCCAAGCCGTCCCAGACAAATATAGTAAACCCCGTGCGGCAGGACCCGCTACGCGCGAGCGACGTCTGCATCCAGTGCCACTCCCAGGGGAGGCCGTTGAAGAACCCGATTGAAGGCAGGTATTACGACTGGCCAGTTGGGTTCGATGTGGGCAAGAACTTGAATGAGTATTGGCAACTCGAAGAGCACAAACTTGGCGAGACGATCTTTACGCATTTTCCGGACGGCACCGCGCACAAGAACCGCATGCAGGGGAATGATTTCGTGCAGAGCGTCATGTACGAGCGGGGCGTCGAGTGCTTCAGTTGCCACGACGTGCATGGTACTGGTAACAACGCCGATCTGATCCAGCCGGCGCAGGTGCTTTGCCTCGAGTGCCATGGGCCGAAGTCGCCCAACGGACCGCATACGGCGACGATCGAGCAGCACACGCATCACAAGTCAGGCTCGAGCGGCAGCGAGTGCATCGGTTGCCACATGCCGAAGATCGAGACGACCATCGCGGACATCAACGTGAGAGCGCATACGTTCCGGTTTATTTCGCCGGCGGAAGCGGAGGCGCTGAAGATGCCGAACTCTTGCAATAGCTGCCATATGGAGAAGAATGCCGCGTGGGCGACGGCGGCGTTGAAGACGTGGAAGCAATTTTCGCCGTGGCGGGTGAATTGAGAGCTTCAGCGGCGGCAAGGCCGCCGGCGCCACTCTACGGGTGCAGCGCCTTCTGAATATTTGCGATGTTTTTCCGCGCGTACTCGGCTTCGCTGAGATCGGGGTTGATCGCCAGCATCTGCTGGAAATGCTTCAGCGCCGGATCGAGTTCGGCGATGCTGCCGGTCTGAACGGCTTTGCGCATGTATGACAACCCGAGAGCGTAATGCGCATAGGGGTCCTTGGAATCGTAAGTCAACGACCGCTGGCAGGAGTCGATTGCGAGATCGAAGTTGGCGAGGTTGCGTTCGCAGTCGCAGATACCAAAATACGCCAGGCTGCGCAGGTCTTTCCAAATGTCCTGTGTGGCCGCGCGTTTCTTCTTGCCGAACCCGGCGAGAAAGCCCAGGACATAGTAATTGAGCTGGCCGGCAAGCTTACTGTCGAAATCACTGAGTCTCAGGTATTCGCCGTACTCGGCCTTGGCGTCGGCATATTTGCCGCTGAGGCGCAGGCTGTCGGCGAGCCAGAGGTGCGGCTCCCCGTTCTTGGGCGTCAGCTGAATGGCCTTCCGCGCCGCCTCTATGGATTGAGGGTACAGTTCCTTGAGCCGGTAGGCTTGCGAGAGCAGCGTCAGCGCGACGGCATGGTTCGGGTCGCGCTGCAGCACAATGTTGAACTGGCGAACGGCCTCATCCACATTGCCGACGTCGAGCAGCATGCCGCCATAATTCGCGTGCGCTTCGAGATAGTCCGGGTCGATCTCGATTGCCTTCCGATAGTATTGCTGGGCCTTCTCCTGGTCATACATGGCATTGTAAGTAAGCCCAAGATAGAACGCCGCCTGGCTGTAAGTGGGATCGATTTGCAAAGCCTTCTCAAGTAACTCCGCGGCTTTGCGGTAATTCTGCTCGTAACCTTTCTGGTAATATTCGAGGCCCTTATCGAGCGAATCGACCGCGGCCTTGCTCCGCCGGCGCGCGATCAGGATCTTGATGCTCACGGTGGATTCCTGCCCCGGGTAGACCGTCTCCTGGCGCGGTCCATCGGGCTCGTAGCCCAATTTCACGCCCTTCACCGTGTGGCCACCCGGCGGCAGCCCAGGCACGGTGAGCGGTTTGCTTTTCGAGACCACCCCGATCGATTTGCCGTCGACAAAGACTTCCACGTCGTCCATGTTGGCTTCAAAAATCAGCGTGCCGAACTTCGGGGCGGGAGGGTTGGCCGGCTGCGCGCCGGAAGGCACCCAGGCGAGCAGCATCTCCGGATCGAAGCTGCCGCGTTCCGACGTCGGGTTCTGCTGGCCGCTGGTCGCTTCACGCACGTTGGTGTGCACGTATTCCGCGAGTTCGTCGGCGCTCACGATTCCGTCGTGAGAGACGTCTGCCGCGCCTTCGAGGCCCTTCACCACGTAATAGGTGAACACGCCGTGGCCGCCTTCCAGGTCGGGGCTCTCAAAGGAGCGCTCGCGATCGCGGCTGGCGGTAAGCGAGAACAGCGACTTATTCAAATCGCCCAGAGTGCGATTCAGGTTCTGCGTGTCTTCCGGAGAGATCGCGCCGCTGTGACAGGCATCGGTTAGCAGGATTTTCGACTTCGCGCGGATCTTCCCGCCGATAACCGAGCCGAGCTCGTCCATGGGATACCCAGTGGCGCCGATGTTCTTGAGATCGACGTCATATGGCGCGAGATAGCCCTTGCCGCTGTACACAAAGCCGTGGCCGGCGAAGTAGATCAGGACGCGGTCGTCGTCCTTGGCTACGGCAGGAAGCCACGTATCGATTTCGCGGCGCAACCCGGCGAGCGTGGCCTTCGCGCCCGTAAGCACATGAACGTTTTCGGCCTTGAAGTTTCCGCCTTCCGGACTGATCAGGATGGTGTAGATGGACTGAGCGTCGCGCTCGGCGAACTGCAGTTGCAGGTTACCAGGAAGGTTCTGGTATTTCGAGATCCCGACGATTACCGCATAGCTCCGTGGAATTGAAACGGCCTTCGCGGGGGCGGTGGCGGGCTGCTGGGGCTCAATTTTTTCGATCCTGAGATCGCGCTGCTGCTGTTGCTGCGGCTTGGGCTGGGCGCTCGCGGCGATGGTACAGGCAAACAGAAATGCGATTCGCTTCGAAAACATAAACATCACCGATGGGCGAGACGGAACTCGTAAATGACGGGACCGGTGAGCGCATCCGGCGAGGAAATGACGGAAGCGCTCTGTTGCTGCAGGAAGAGAAGCTCTCGCTGCGCTTGCGCGCCCACCGGGGCCAGGTTTTCCGGCAGGTCGTCGCCACGCGGCACCAGCTTGGGGCCTGCCGAATGGTCAATACAATCACCGCGGGCGCGAAGAATGGTGTCGTCACACCGCGGCAGGAGAGTGGGCGGGCTCGCCTTTTTCCCCGTGGGTAGCGGGCCGTAGCTGGGCGGCGCGTCCGTCAGGCGCGCGGGAGTCACCAGCCAATAGACAATCTCGTGGCCGGCGGGACCCGCGATCCGGAACACGGTTGAAGTGGCCGGGACGTGGTATTCCGTCGCCGCGGCGATCCTGTTCTCCTGTCCAGTCTCTTCGCGCGGGAACAACTGCTCGTATTTGCCGGAGGTGCTCTGGTTCATCACATAGAGGTAGCCATCGAAATTGGTGGTGAACCGGAAGCGAACCCGGTCGCCCTGCTCGAGCACCAGACTCGGGTCAATGGTGCGCCAGGTCTTGCCTTCAAGGCGTTCCAGCACGATTTCCATGCGATGGCCGCCTTCGCTCATCGTGTGGCTTTGGGGAAAGGCGGAGAGCGCGAATGCGGCGAGAAGCGCGAGCCTGCGGATCATTGATGCACCAGCCGAAGATCGGCAATCACGCGGGAGTCGGAACTACCCGTCGTGTTAACCACGTAGACGGCAGTCTCTTTGTCTTTGCCCGGCGTGGATTCGTCGACCTTCTCGATGATCAGGTCGCGCGCGTACACGGCGCGCAGCTTCCCGACCGTCGCGTCGTCGATTGCGACGTTTGACGCGAGCATCAGTTGCTTATCCTTTACCGGGCTCTCCGGCTTGGGAGCGCCAGGACGGGTTCCGCGCAACGAGTAAATCAGCTTTTCGAGGTTCGGCTCGGGCGCGCGCGAGAAAACAATGAACAACTTTTCGGTGCCGGTCTGCTCATCGAACACGAAGTGCGAGCGGGGAGGCATCTCATAGCTAGCCAGGGCCTCGACGTGGTTATCTCCATTTTCGAGCTCGGGGGAAGGGAACAATGGCTTCCAGGTGCCGCTCGATCCCTGGCTGATGATGTAGAGGTAACCGTGCAGGTTCGGCTGCACCTTGATCTGAATGCGATCGCCCGCGTGGAAGATCGTGTCCGGCGGGACTTCGACCGTGCGTTCGCCGCTAACTTTCAGGATGCTGTAGCGCAAGCCGAGGGGCGGACCGCTCGCGCTCGTGCCCGCCAATGCGGGAATGACGGTAGCGCCATCCGGCAGCGCGGCGGCGCCGCTGCGTGGCTCACCCGGAGCGGGCGATGTCTTCTTGGGCGTGTGGGCCACTTCCGGTGGGGTGCTTTTCTTCGCAGCCGGAGCCGGTGTTTTCGCCTGCGGTTTTGCGGGTGTCGCCGCGGACGCCGTCTGGACGGCTGAATAGAACAGCTCGCGCGCCGTAAGTTGCCGAGCGGCTTGCTCTTGCGCGAAGGCAAGGTTTCCTAGAGCGGCGGTGGAAAGGATGAAGGCGGTCCTCAAAGTTGTCACCATAGATAAATCCGGGCGGAGGCCGGGCCTCTGATGTCTACAATATCACCGCGGTTTGCGAGTCGCGTTTCGCGGCGTACTATCCCGCGTTAATGGCGACTTACTGAGGTGCTGACCGGTTCGTTATAGAGGCCCATGCGTTCTTTTACGAGCCGCACCGTATCGTTTGCGATCGGCGCAACGCGTTCGGCGCCTTCACGCAACACCGTATCCAAATAGCCGGGTTCGGAAAGGATATCCCGGTAGCGCTGCTGAAATGGCTCGAGGTTCGCGACCACTACCTCCGCAACCTGCTTTTTCAGATCGCCGTAACGCATACCGGCGAAGTGCTGTTTCATCTGGTCGTCGGTCCAGCCGGTGAACGCCTGATGAATCGACAGCAGGTTGAGCACTCCGGGCCCGGCGCCTTCGAATTCGACCGCGGGGTTCGAGTCGGTGGTGGCCCGCATGATCGTTTTTCGAATTCTGTCGGGAGGGTCAAGCAGCGCGACCGCGTGATTCGCGCCAGTGGCCGACTTGCTCATTTTCTGCGTGGGGTCGTCCAGGCCCATGATGCGCGCCCCGACCGCTGGGAGGCTGGTGTCGGGAACGACGAAGGTGTCCCCATAAAGCGAATTAAACCGCTGCGCGATATCGCGCGTAAGTTCCAGGTGTTGTGCCTGGTCTTCGCCGACAGGCACAATGCCCGCCTGATAGAGCAGAATGTCCGCAGCCATGAGCACGGGGTATTGCAGCAGGCCATCGCCGACGGATTCCTGCTTCGCGGCCTTGGCCTTGTACTGCGTCATGCGTTCCAACCAGCCAACCGGCGTGACGCACGTAAGCATCCATGCCAGCTCGGCGTGTGCGGGCACGGAGGATTGCACCATGATCGAACAGGCCTTGGGGTCGATGCCCGCCGCGAGATAAAGCGCCGCGATCTCACGGATTTTCGCGCGCAGTTCCGCAGGGTCCTGGAACGTGGTGATGGCGTGGAGATCCACGATGCAGAAGATACATTCGTAATCGTTCTGAATCCGCACCCAGTTCTTGAGCGCGCCCAGGTAGTTTCCGATGTGAAGATTTCCGGATGGCTGCATTCCGGAAAAGACTCGTGTTTTCATGATAAGGGAACGGGGGTAAATCCCTATCGTAAGCAATTTCGAAGTTATCGTGGAAAAGTTGGTGTACGGCGGCGATGGGCTGGGCCGGCTCGATGGCCGTGTCGTGTTCGCGCCGTACGTTCTTCCAGGGGAGCGCATCCGCGCAGCGGCGGAGAAGGAGAGGCCCGGCCTGGTCCACGCGCGCACGCTCGAAGTGCTCGATCCGGCGAAGGAACGCGTCCCCGCGCCGTGCCCATACTTCGCCCGTTGCGGCGGATGCCACTACCAGCACGCGCCGTATGAGTTTCAGCTTGCCGCGAAACGGGAAATTCTGGCGGAGGAGTTACGGCGCCTGGGCAAACTCGAGCCGCCCGCGGAAATGGATGTGATTGCCGGCGAGCCCTGGGGTTACCGCAATCGCGTGCGGCTTCACATTGAAAACGGCCGCCTGGGCTATTGGGAGGCCGGCACGCACAAGTTGTGCGCCATCGACCATTGTCCGATCAGTTCGCCGAAATTGAACGAGACCATCGCCGCGCTCAATCGCATGCTACCAGACCGGCGGTGGCCGCGATTCGTGAAAGCGATCGAGGTGTTCACGGATGAACAGCAGGTGCAAGTGAACGTGACCGATACGGCGCAGCCTGTGGCGCGGCGGTTCTTCGATTGGTGCGCGGAAAGTATTCCCGGGTTCGTGGCGGGACCGCTGGATTATGCGGGACGATTTCGGGTGAGCAGCAATGCCTTCTTCCAGGTGAACCGGTTTTTGCTTGACGCGCTCGTCGCGACGGCGTTGGAGGGAGCGGCGGGCCGGAAGGCGCTCGACCTCTACGCTGGCGTTGGACTGTTCTCCCTGGCGCTCGGCGAGCGATTCGACGAAGTGGTCGGCGTCGAATCGGGGACCTCCGCCGTACGGGATTTCGAGTTCAATGCCGCGCGCGCCGGGCGTGGGAACGTTTTCGCCGTTCAGAACACGGCCGAGGGGTACGTTGAGACTCTGACCAGCGCTCCCGATTTCATTCTGCTCGATCCACCGCGCGCAGGGATTGGCAAAGCCATGGTCAAACGATTGGCCGAGTTGCGCACTCCCGCGGTGATTCTCGTATCGTGCGATCCGGCCACGCTGGCGCGGGATCTTGCCGGGCTGATTGCGGCAGGCTACCGGATCGAGCGAATGGCGCTGGTCGATTTATTTCCGCAGACCTATCACATGGAGACCGTGGTGCGGCTGGGGGCCGTCAGGTAAACGGCTCGATTGCCGAGATTTCGCGATGGCAGTATGCAAGCGATGTCACCCAACTACGGCGTCGTATGGATTCTCCCGGCCTTACTTTGCCGTAATTCGCCGCCGCAACAGATCGAGCGCGAGTTGCGCGGCCCAATTGCGTATACGCGTGCGGTCCCCCAGAAATTGGCGCTTCAGCACCTGCGCGCCGGCCGCGTCTGCGATCGCCATGTAAGTGGTGCCTACCGGATCGGCTTCGCCGCCGGAATCCGGCCCGGCAATACCGGTGATCGACAACGCGTATGTCGAGTTCGTGCGGCGCCGCGCGCCGGCGGCCATGGCTTCCGCAGTCTCCTTGCTCACCGCTCCGTGTTGCGCCAGAATCTCCGGGGCCACTCCCAAAAGCGCGATCTTCATTTCGTTGGTGTAGGTAATGAAACCGCCGACGAAATAATCGGAACTGCCGGAAACGGAGGTGAACCGTTCTCCCAACATCCCGCCCGTGCAGCTTTCGGCCACCGATACGGTGGCGCGTTCGCGCCGGAGCATATCGCCTACCACTTCCTCGAGGGAATCTCCGTTTCGCGAGTAGATGCGATCGCCGAGCAGCAACTCGATCGGTCCGGCTACCTCTGCCAGCAGGGCATCGGCCTCGGTTTCGGTTGCGCAGCGGGCGCGCAGGTGGACCTGAATATCGCCGGTGGCGGCCAGTATGGTGGTCGCTGGATTTTCGTACCTCTTGTACACCGGCGCGATGAGTTGATCGAGATCGGATTCTCCCATCCCCGCAACGCGGAGGAAGACGGTGCGGATCACCTGCTTCGGCACGAGGCGCGCCAGGCGGGGCAGGCATTGCCGCTCGAACATGGCCTTGAGCTCATGCGGCGGGCCGGGAAGCAGCATGACCACCGCGCCGGACTCCTCCACCCACTGCCCCGGCGCGGTTCCGCGCTCGTTGGGAAGAATCGCGGCTCCCTCGATGACGAACGCTTGCCGCTTGTTCACTTCGGCCATTTTGCGATTCAAACGCGCAAATCGCTGCGCGAGCGCGTCGGCGATTTCCGGATCGAAATTCAACTTGCGGTCGAGCGCCTGGGCCACGGCGTCACGCGTCAGGTCATCTTCGGTGGGGCCAAGCCCGCCGGAAAGGATGACGATTTCCGAGCGAGCCGCGGCACGGCGCACGGTTTCCGCGAGGCGCTCCAGGTGGTCGCCAATCACGTACTTCGCGACGACTTCGACTCCCAGGTTGTTTAATTCCGCGGTGAGGTAGAGGGAATTGGTATCGACGCGCTCGGGTGTCAGCATCTCCGAGCCGACCGCCACGATTTCGGCGTTCATCCGAAGAGCGGACGCCCCTTGATACCGACATCGACGCGGTAGAGCGCGTTGGTGGTGGCGATCACCATGGCGCGCGACGGGGTGAACGCGAGCCCGACGATCCCGGGGCCCGAGACAAACAAATCCGCCTTCTGATCGGGGTAGACGCGCACAATGCCCTTACGTCCGGCAATGGAGGCCGCTACATAGATGCGGCCCTGCTCGTCGAACGCGATCCCCTGCGGCCGGCCCAGACCGCGGTAGAACACTTCCACCTCTCCTTCGCCCGAAACCCGGTAAATGGAATCGAAGCTCGAAGTGGTGGGACCGGTGACGTACAGATAGCCGTCCGGACCGAAGGCCAGGTGATACGCGGCAATCGAAGGTTCGAGAGTGGCAAAAACGAAAATCTGGCGGTTAGGACTGATCTTGAAAATCGTTCCGCTGCGGTCGCCGACGTACAGGTTGTGCTGGCCGTCAAAGGCAATCCCCGTCGCCACGCCCATGCCCTCCACATAAGAGGACATGTTTCCGTTGGGCGTGACCTGGTAGATGATCCCGTCGTAGCGGCTCGAGACATACAGCATGCCTTCGGCATCAAGGGCCAGTGCCGTGGCGTTCATCAAGTCATTGATGAACGGCTTCATATTGAAGTTGAGATCGATTTTGTAAACTGCGACCGGAACCTTCTGACCGCGCGATCCGCTGAACGTGGTGTAGATGTTGCCAAACGAATCGACTGCGGGATTGGACACCGGGTGCAAACTGTCGGCGATCGGAACCCCGACGTCGCAGGCCCATGATTCGCTCGACTGCTCGCCATTTTCGATCACCAATTCGCCGGCCGTCGCGCCATCCGGCACGCGCGCAATGATGAACGAATCCGAACCGATTATCACCGGCGCGGCCACGTCCCCTATGGTCACGCGCGGCCTGTCGGCCTTCACGAACCCTTTGCCGCGGATCTGCAATTCGCCGCCGGCAATGGCGGCGGGCGGTGTGACCTGCGAGATTTGCGGCCTGGAGTCGGATGATTTCCGAAGAGGCATATTTAATAAAGATTGAAACATCCCGCCAAAAATAACACAAGTGCTGCGTAGCAGCCCGCCATCAGGTCGTCGGCGACAATGCCGGAGCCTTCTGGGAGCGCTTCGAGTTGCCGGACCGGCGGCGGTTTCCAGATGTCGAAAAGCCGGAATAGTACGAAAGCGGCGGTATAGCTCTTCCAGTTGTAATGAGTCGCCCCGGCGAGCGTGATCCACTGCCCCAGCACCTCGTCGATCACCACGATTCCGGGGTCTTTCACCTGGATCGCGCGCGCTGTCTGTGTGGCAGCCCAAACCGCGGGCGGGGTCGCGACTGTAGCGAGCGCGGCAAAATGCCAATATGACAGACCTGCGAATCTGTGAAGCAGGATACCGGTGGCGAGCCCCGCGAGCGAACCGGCCGTTCCCGGGGCGAAAGGCGAGTACCCGCAGCCGAGCGAAGTAGAGATCAGGTCCGCAACCCTATTCCTCGGCGGCTTCATCATCGTGGGTTTCGGAGATCTGCTCGGGCTTCGCGGGCGTAGAGATCACGTACTTCTCGGCCGACCAGTTGCCGAGATCGATCATGCGGCAACGTTCGCTGCAGAAGGGAAAGTCCAGGTCGCCCAGCTTGACTTCCTTCTTGCAGATCGGACACTTCATCATACGGGTACCGGTGAGATGTTTATCAGCGGGCCGGGGGCAAAACGAGGGGCTGATTCCGTCGGCGCAAGCAGCGTTCCGACGACATCGTAATCGTGCGATTCGGTGATGCGCAGGCGGCGAATCTCTCCCGCCCGGGGCTCGGCCGCTTCGAAGTCGTTAATCAGCACGTTTCCGTCGATCTCGGGCGCCTGCGTGGCGAGACGTCCCTGCCAGAGCAGGTCCGTATCGGCGGAAGGACCCTCCACCAGCACCGGCACTTCGGCGCCGCGCAGACTGCGGTTCCGCGCCCGCGCAATCTTCCTCTGGGTCCCCATCAGGCGGCGTTTGCGATTCTCGATAGTCCGCGCATCTACCTTGGCATCGAGCCCGTAGCTCGCGCTTGTGTCTTCGTCGGAATACGCGAACACGCCAAGATTATCGAATCGGGCCGCTTCCACGAATTGCCGCAGCTCTTCAAAATCTTCAGCGGTCTCGCCGGGGAAGCCGACAATGAAACTCGTCCGGATCGCCACGCCCGGAATCGTCCGCCGTATGCGCTCGAGCAGTTTCAGGAAAATCTCGCCCGAGGCGCCGCGCTTCATCCGCTTCAGAACGCGCGCACTGGCGTGCTGCAGCGGCATATCTATGTACTTGACCAGCGAAGGGTACTCGGCAATCGTGTCCAGCAGCCTCTGGGTCACTTTGCTCGGATACGCGTAGAGGAAACGGATCCACTTCTCACGCGGGGTCTCAATTTGCGCAAGCCGGGCCAGCAGATCCGCTAGGCCATCCTTCAAACCCAAGTC
>CAYMHP010000009.1:23327-39231 GCA_964390225.1 uncultured Solibacteraceae bacterium | reverse complement strand
ACAACCTCGGCTACCGCCCCCGCTACAAGGAAGGCTATT
Source organism: uncultured Solibacteraceae bacterium (assembly GCA_964390225.1). Lineage (GTDB taxonomy): Bacteria > Acidobacteriota > Terriglobia > Bryobacterales > Bryobacteraceae > PSRJ01. The sequence goes on along the minus strand of CAYMHP010000009.1, from coordinate 39,192 downwards.
TCCCGGTTCCGCCCACGGATCATTACCAGGATCTGCGCAGCGAGATGGTGCAGACCATGATCAAGTGCGGTCTGAACATCGAGTGTCACCATCACGAAGTCGCCACCGGGGGCCAGTGCGAGATCGATCAACGCTTCGACACGCTGGTGAAGTCCGCCGACAACATGATGCTCTACAAATACGTCATCCGCAATGTCGCCAATCAGTACGGCAAGACGGTGACGTTCATGCCCAAGCCGATCTTCGCGGATAACGGCAGCGGCATGCACACGCACCAGAGCCTGTGGAAGGATGGCAAGCCGCTGTTTGCCGGTGACTGCTACGCGGGTTTGAGCCAGCTCGGGCTGTATTACATTGGCGGCCTGCTGAAGCACGCGCGTGCCCTGTCCGCGATCATCGCACCGACGACAAACAGCTATAAGCGCCTGGTGCCCGGCTACGAAGCTCCCGTGAACCTGGCGTATTCGCGCCGCAACCGTTCGGCTGCCTGCCGCATCCCGATGTACTCGGCCAGCCCGAAAGCAAAGCGCGTAGAGTTCCGACCGCCGGATCCGTCGGCCAATCCGTACCTGGCTTTCGCGGCCATGATGATGGCCGGTCTCGATGGCGTGCTCAACAAGATCAACCCAGGCGAGCCGCTGGATAAGGACATCTACGATCTGACGCCGGAAGAGATGAAGAGCGTGCCTTCGATGCCGTCTTCGCTCGATGAAGCTCTCAACTGCCTGGAAGACGACCACGCCTTCATGCTCCGTGGCGACGTGTTCACCGAAGAGCTGATCGAGACTTTCATCGATTACAAGCGTAAGAACGAGGCAGACGCCGTACGGCTGCGCCCGCATCCCTACGAATTTGCCCTGTATTACGACATTTAATCGGATCGGTTGACAGTACTCAGGGCAGGCCGAAGGGCCTGCCCGACCATGCTCGGTTCCATCGTCCAGATCAATACCTCCGTGGGAGGCCTCCCGAAACGTGCGGTTGCGGGAGGCTTCATTACTCCACTCGGCCTGGAAGGCGATCTTCACGCCCATCCCGCGATTCACGGCGGCCCGAAAAAAGCCATTCTCCTGATTGCCTCTGAAGTCATCGAGGAGCTTACGTCGCGCGGCTATCCCCTGTTTTACGGAGCGCTCGGCGAGAATCTCACTACCCGGGGCATACGCGTTCGCGATTTGCGGATTGGCGACCAGCTCCGCGCCGGCGGCGCGCTGCTCGAAATCACGCAACCGCGCGGGCCCTGCAGCGCGCTCCACGTTTATGGCGAATCGCTCAAAGAGGAGATCTACGACGCCCGCGTGAAGGCGCTCGATCCAGCTTCGCCTCGCTGGGGAATGAGCGGCCTCTACGCACGAGTGCTCTCGCCCGGCCCGGTGCAAACCGGCGACGGGATTTTACTGCTTTCGTCACTGGCGTAAACTGAGGTTGTCATGGCCGCGACCACGCTCCTGACCTTTGAAGACTTCGAGCGCCTGCCCGACGAGCCGGGCAAAGCGGAGCTTCTGGATGGAGAACTGATTCGCTTGCCTCCCGCCAAGTTCAAGCACCTCGAGATCGTCCACCGCCTGGCAGATTTGCTAAAGGCGGCCATTAACAAACCCACTGCGGCGGTGTCACTGGGCCGGGTATACATCGAGGCCGGCTACAAACTCTCTCAGCGCGCCTGGCTGCAGCCGGACGTGAGCATTACTCATGGCGATCAAGCGCACGGCGATTTTCTAGAGGGCGCTCCGGCTCTGGCCGTCGAGGTCATCTCCGAAGCCAATACCGCCGAAGAGATGGACCGCAAAGTGAAAACCTATCTGGCGCACGGCGCGCTCGAGGTCTGGCTGGTCTACCCCAAAACACGATGCGTCTGGGTGTTTCGGGAAGGCCACGCCGAGGAGTTCCGGGAATCTCTGCGCTCCCGCGTCGCGGAGGGCCTCAGTGTCGACCTTGGCGCGCTGTTCTCCTAGCGCCGGTGCATTTCCTTTCGCTCGATTGAGCGACCAGGCGTTCCAGCCGCTATAATTCAGTCGTGGCCCCGTTTGCCTGACGCATGCCGATTCTTCTCGAAGGCGTCGATTTTCGCAATCCCGCCCGCGCGCGGCAGGCAATAGACAAGCTGGCCGCGGGATTGCCGGAACGGATCGCAGCCCGGGTCCAACTGCTTCTGGCCTCCGTCCCCGACCCGGATTCCTCCATCTTGTTTCTCGAGCGGCTGCACCAGGAAGCCCCGGCCGCCTTCGATCGGATCAGCAGCTCTCCGGCGGCGCTGCGCTGCGCTGCCGCACTGTTCTCCTACAGCAATTTCCTTTCGGAAGCCGTGCTGAAGAACCCCGAGCATATCCTGCAAGTCTCGAACTCGGGAAGCCTCTACCGCGTGCTCACCGCCGAGGAATACGAATACCGCCTCTTCGATTTTCTGGGAAAGGACCATCGCGGCATTCCGAGCGCGGTCGAACTGGCTCGCTTCCGGCGCCGGCAGCTGATGCGCGTCGTGGTGCGCGACATTCTGGGAATCGCCACTCTGTCCGACGTGACGGAGGAACTGTCGAACCTCGCCGACGCCATCCTCGATGTGACGTACCGCCGCATTCGCGACGAGTTCGTCGCGCAACACGGCGAACCCCGACTCGCTAATGGCTCTGTATGCGGGTTTTCGGTCATTTCGCTCGGTAAACTGGGCGGCAAGGAGCTCAATTACAGCTCCGATATAGATCTCATGTTCGTGTATGGCGGCGCCGGCCAGACCGACGGCGCGTCGCCGGTGACGAACAAGGAGTTTTATAAGAAAGTCGCCAATCAATACACGGCGCTGCTTTCCAGCTATACCAGCGACGGCCAGTGCTACCGGGTCGACCTCCGCCTTCGTCCGGACGGCACCCTGGGAGAGATCTGCATCTCGCTCGAAGGCGCTTGCACTTACTACGAACAGCGCGCTCGCGACTGGGAAAAGCAGATGCTCATCAAGGCCCGCGTTTCAGGCGGCGAGCGCGAGCCCGGCGCCGCGCTCCTCGATTTCGTCGAGCCATTGATCTATCAGAGCTCGCTGGATTTCGGCGCGGTCGAGGCCGTATCGGAAACGCGCCAGCGTATCAACGAGAAAGTAGCCGCCAAACGCAGGCTCAGTAATGGGCTGGATATCAAGCTGGCCTCTGGTGGCATCCGCGATATCGAATTTCTGGTGCAGTGCCTGCAGCGCCTGCACGGCGGCCGCGAGCAGTGGGTGCGGCACGGCGGGACGTTGCTGGCGTTGTTCCGCCTGCGTGATAAGGGCCTGCTCTCGAACGTGGAGTACGCGCGCCTGGCCGCGGCCTACCAGTTCCTGCGCCACCTCGAACACCGGCTCCAGATGGAGAACGACCGGCAGACCCATTCGTTGCCCACCGATCCCGACGAACTGGATCTGCTCGCGCGCAAGATGCCGCCCGAAAGCACCGGCGCGCTGCTCACCGGTGACGCCCTGCAGGAAAAACTCCGCGAGCACCGGGCCGCAGTCCACGAGATGTATGAGCGCGTCATTCACGCGCAGAAGCCGATGTACTACACGTTTCCCCCGGAGCCGGCGCTGGCGCAGCAGGAGGTAGAGACGCTGGCCCCCGCGAGCAATCTCACGCGCTTTCTCGATCACCGCGCGCCAGGGCTTGCGGAAACCGTGCATCGTGCCAACCTGCACCGCGGCCGCGAGCGCTTCGAGCACTTCCTGGAGAAAGCCTTCGCCCATCCGCGCATTCTCGACCGCCTGAACGCTGACGCGCCGCTTGCCTCTTCTATCCTCGACATCTTCGAACACAGCCCGTACCTGGCGGACGAGTTGCTGAGATATCCCGAACTCCTCGACGAGATCGGCCGGCCCATAGAGCTCGAAGGCGACGAACTCGACGACGGCGGCGCGTTGCGGCGCTTTTATCGGCGCCAGATGCTTCGCATTCAGAGCGAGAGCATTCTCCAGGCGCCGCCCATCTTCGCGACTTTGGGAAAAACCTCGGCGCTGGCCGATCGCGTGATTGCCGCCTCGTACCGCATCGCGCTCAGCGAAGCGCCGCCGCCTTCCACGCCTTCCTACGTGCCCGCCGACCAGATGATGGTCGTGGCGCTCGGCCGGCTCGGTATGAGCGAATTCGATCTCGGCTCCGACGCGGACCTGGTCTTCATTATTCCCGATGCCGATGCTTCCGAACAGGTTTATTGGACAGGTGTCGCCGAGCGGATCATTCAGACCCTGAGTTCTTACACGGGCGAAGGCGTCATGTTTACCGTGGACACTCGTCTGCGCCCCAACGGCCGTGAAGGCGACCTGGTGCAATCCGAGGCCGCTTACAAAGGCTACTTTGCTTCTCACGCCGAGGCCTGGGAAGGCATCACGTATATGAAATCGCGGGCCGTGGCCGGTAATCTGGAGCGCGCTACCAATTTCCTGCACGAACTTCAGGAGGTCGATTGGCGCCGCTATGGACAAAGCATGCGCTCCCGCAAGGAATTGGCCGAGATGCGCGCGCGCCTCGAGCGCGAGCAGGGTCCCCGCAATCCCTTGAAGGCCGGGTCCGGCGGCTATTACGATATCGACTTCGCGCTGATGTATCTTCGGCTCAAGGGCGCGGGCATCTTCTATAAGGTGCTGAACACGCCCGAGCGCATCGACGTTATCGAGAAAATGGGCCACCTCGATCGCGAAGACGCCGACTTCCTGCGCGACTCGGCTACCTTTTACAGAGCCCTCGATCACGGCCAGCGCATCGCCACCGGTCATGCGGAGGGCAGTCTGCCGACCGCCCAGGCACAATTGAAGATGCTCACCGATCTGGTCAAGCGCTGGACCCCCGAGCACCTGCACCAGGAGCGTCTCGACGTCGCCCTCCGCGAGATCCGGCAACGGACACGCGAGTTCTTCAACCGCCTGTTTGCCAGATGACACCGGAACACTGGCCGTACGACGATGCGCTCGACGCGCTCATTGCCGATCCGCAGCACCACACCCTCGTCATGGAGAACGAGCATGTCCGCGTGCTGCGTACGCGCATCCCGCCGGGCGACAAAACGCCTCTGCACACGCACCGCTGGCCGAGCGTGATCTACACCGTGAGTCCGAGCGACTTCCTCCGCTATGACGAGGTGGGCAACGTGATCACCGACAGCCGCAACTCGCCGCGCGCCGCCTCCAGCGCCGCCTGGGTGCCTCCCATGGGCCCCCATTCGGTGGAGAACATCGGCGCCTCGGAAATCCAGCTCATCAACGTCGAGTGGAAAGGCTGAGCTCCCCGCATCAGCGCGCCCAGGATCTATCCCCCGCCCGATTGCGGCGCTTCGCCTTTCAGCCCGCCCCGTAAGGGCAGGGGTTCTTCTCCGCAACGCGATGCTATGATTGGGCTAACCGGTAACTCCCGTGCCGCGCGAAGAGGTGCTCGCTAAGCTCCGTGAAAGGATTGTGCGCTTCGCGGCATCTCATCTATCGAAGGACGCTGCGGAAGACCTGGCGCAGGAGGTCCTGATGCTCCTGCACGAAAAATACGCCCATCTGGAAGCCGTCGAGGACCTGTTGCCCCTCTCTTTGCAAATCGTGCGCTTCAAAATGATGAGCCTCCGCCGCAAGGCGGTCCGCCGCGGCGAATATACCCAGATCTCCGTCGACGATATCCCGCTTCCCGACCCCGATTCGAATCCGGCCGATTCGGCCGAGCGGCGCGAGATGCTCGAGCGCCTTGAGCGCGCCCTTGCCCAGCTCGGCGACCGCTGCCGCGAACTCTTCCGCCTGAAATTAGAGGGAAAGACCTTTCCTGAGATTCAGAAGATTTTCGGCGTGGGCGCGATCAACACCGTTTACACCTGGGACCACCGCTGCCGCAAGCATCTGCTCGATCTGATGGGCGGCGACTGGGAACGGAAAAAGCCATGACCCGGCGCGAGATCGAACAACTGCTGGGCGGCTACGCCACGGGAAACCTCACGGCGGAAGAGCGCGAACGCCTGTTCACTGCCGCGCTCGACGACCAGGAACTCTTTGACCGGCTCGCGCGCGAAGAGCCGCTTCGAGAACTGCTGCAGGATCCCGTCGCCCGCGGCCGTCTACGGGCCGTGCTCGACTCACCCAAGCTCTCCTGGTACAAACGCTGGGTCCCCGCCGCGGTTGCCGCAGCCTTGGCAGGTTCGGCGTTGACTCTATTCGTGCTCGAGCGAAAGCCCCGAGAAGTGCGGATCGACCAGATCGCGCAAATGAAAGTACCGCCGGTTGCGGAGCGGATGCCCATTCCTCGGGACCTCCAACTGCCTCCTCTACCCGAGCGTGCCGCGGCTGCCCCCCGTAGCCCGCGCGTTTCCCAATCGAAGAGAGCCGAACCTGCATCGCCGCCCTCCGTTATTGCCTCGCTCAAAAACGCACCCGCGGCAACGGAGACTCTTCCGGCTCCTCCGCCCGCCGCCCCTCTCCCGCCGACCGGAGCTGCTCCGGAAGCCGCGGCCGACTCACCGGTGCGCGCCCAGCCAATGGCCGGACTACCCGGCGGCATCGGCGGTGTTCCACCGAGCGCTCAGAACGCGCGCGCGCTATTTTATGCCGTGAACCTGCAGCCGAGTGCGTTCCGCGCTCAAACGCAGAACCGGGCCGAAACCCGGGAGGCTGCTCCCAAACTCGCCCAGCCCGCGGCCGCTCCGGCAGCCAATCTCGGATTGCGTTACGAAGTTCTGAGGAAGCTTGCCTCGGGCGAACTGAGCGGCACTGATCCGCGCGACCTCGGTGTTGGCGATGAGGTCGTTCTTCGTTTGGAAGCGAACGATGCCGGGTACCTCTCGGTTCTCGAGCGCCGGTCCTCGGGCGCATGGCAAATCCTCACTCGCGATCAGCCGCTGGAGAGGTACGTCTCTTACACCGTTCCCCGCGGAGGCACGTTAACGTCAGAGGGCGCCGGCCTGCAACAAGTGTTCGTCTTGTTCTCACGAACTCCGCTAGGCGATGCCGCGGCGGCCGGACGTGGCGGGCGGAGCCAGTTGTCAACAGCGACCCCGGCCGAAAAGGCAACTTACGTCGTGAGCACGGCGAGCGATGCCGCGTCCCAGCAGATCGGCTTTCCAATCACACTGATCTACAGGTAGTGCGCGCGCCCATCGCGGCCTCGAGAAACTGACGGGCGACCTCGGACGCATCGAACCGTTCCACCCAGCGCCGCCCCGCCGCTGCCTGCGCCGCCCTTCTCTCTGGGGACCGGTACAGCAATTCCAGCGCGGCGGCCATCGCCTCGGGATTTTCAGGCTCCACCAGCATGCTATGCGGCGCCACTTCGGGAATCGCCGCCGCCCGCGACGCAACCACCGGCTTCCCCGCGGCCATCGCCTCCAGCAGCACGATCCCGAAGCCTTCCTGGATACTGGGCAGGCAAAACACGTCGCACGAGTTGTACTCGGCCGCGAGCCGCGCGCGCGAAACATCCCCCAACCATTGCACCGTGTCTTCTAAACCGAGTCTCCGCGAGAGCCGCTCCAGGGACCGCGCGCAAGGGCCGCGCCCCACAATGCGCACGTGCAACCCCGGAATTTGCGAGCGGAGCAGCGACGCCGCCCTCAGCAGCACATCCACCCGCTTCCTGCGATAGAGCCGCCCCACAAAGAGAACCGTGAAGCTCGCCGCCTGCGCAGGGTTCGACGCGAGCAAGCTCCGCCATTCCTGGAGGTCGATCAGTTCGGGAACTACCTCCGGCAGCTCGCGGAGGCCATACAATTCCGCGGCGCGTTCCGCCGAATAACGGCTCGTGGTGAGCACCTGGCCGGCGCGGTGCACATGCAGCCGCTCGCGGCGCGCCTGCGCCTCCATGGTCCAGCGCGTCAGCCCCGATTCGAATCGCACTTCGTCCGCAATCACGCCCTTCAACGCGGCAACGTGCGTCGCGCCGTCTGCGATGGTGTAGCCGTCCATGTCGAAGCCCACGGTCAGGTCGAAATCCGCCGAACGCCGCAGGCCGCGATTGAACACAAGCCGCTCTAACGTGTAAATCGGGAGGCGCAGCCGCGGCGTCTCGAACTCCACCGTATGGCCGAGCCGGGCGAGGGCATCGCCGAGCACGCGCATGCCGACGTAAGTCCCGCTGCCGCGCCGTATATCCAGCGGAGTGGCCGTAAGGAAGCGTATGCGCACTGAAGCTACCATGATACTAGGTGAAAAAAGCAGTCTGCCTGTTGAGCGGAGGTCTCGATTCCTCGACCTGCCTGGCGTTGGCGCGGCGTGAGGGCTACGCCTGTTACGCCCTCTCCTTCGACTATGGGCAGAGGCACCGCATCGAACTGGCCTCGGCCGCCCGCGTGGCCGGGCGTCTCGGCGCAGAGCGCCACCTCATTATCAAGACAGGCCTCGACGCGTTCGGCGGCTCCGCACTGACCGCCGATATCGCGGTGCCGAAAGCGCGCTCGCTTGACCAAATGGGCCGCGGCATCCCCGTCACTTACGTGCCCGCCCGCAATACAATTTTTCTTTCGTTCGCCCTTGCTTGGGCCGAAGTGCTCGAGAGCTCCGATATTTTCCTGGGCGTGAATGCGCTGGATTATTCCGGCTACCCCGATTGCCGCCCCGAATTCATCGAGGCCTACGAGCGCATGGCCAACCTCGCCACCAAGGCCGCCGTCGAGGGCCGCACGCGCGTACACATTCACACGCCGCTGATCCGGCTCACCAAAGCGGAGATCGTTCGCCTCGGCCGGGAATTGGGCGTCCCTTTCGGAGAGACGCACAGTTGCTACGACCCCTCGCCGGACGGCCGTCCCTGTGGCCAGTGCGACTCCTGCCTACTGCGCCGCAAAGGTTTCGAGGAGGCCGGCGTTGAGGATCGCTGAGCTGTTCTACTCGGTCCAGGGCGAAGGCAGCCTGGTGGGCGTGCCCTCGGTCTTCATCCGCACCAGCGGCTGCAACCTGCGATGCGTCTGGTGCGATACGCCGTACACCTCCTGGAACCCCGAAGGCGCCGAGATGACGCTCGATGACATCCTCTCGCAAGCAAAAACGTATCCGGCGCGTCACGTCGTAGTCACCGGAGGAGAGCCGATGATCGCGCCCGAAATCGTCACGTTGACCGAGCGTCTGCGCGACCTGGGGCTACACACGACTATCGAAACCGCCGGCACGGTTTTCCAGCCGGTCGCCTGCGATCTGATGAGCATCAGCCCGAAGCTTTCCAACTCCACTCCCAGCGATCGCTGGCACGCCCAGCACGAGCGCCTCCGCATCAACTGCAAGGTTCTTGGCGATTTGATGTCGCTCTGCGATTACCAATTGAAGTTTGTCGTCCAGCAGCCGGAGGATCTCGCGGAAATCCGCACCCTCGTCGACCGGCTCGACGCCGATCCGCAGCGGGTCATCCTCATGCCCGAAGGCACCGACCGCGAACTGCTGCGGGAGCGCGGCGTCTGGCTCGCCGAAATCTGCAAATCCGAGGGCTTCCGTTACAGCCCACGCCTGCACGTCGATCTCTACGGCAATCGCCGCGGCGTATGATATTTTGTGCACGTGGAAACTGCCACGGCCCTCTTAGCCGACCCGATTTGCCGCGACCACCTCGCCGGACGCGACCACCCCGAGCGCCCCGAGCGGTTTGACGCCGTGATCGGCGGACTGGAGCAAGCGGGCTTGCTCGCCAGGCTGGCGCGCGTGGAGAGCCGCACCGCCATTGAAAAAGAGCTGCTGCTCTGTCACACCGCGCAGTACATTCACACCGCGCATCACGACGTGGAGGCCGGCTACCCATCGCTCTCTACCGGCGACACGGACATCACCCCGAACTCGTGGGACGTGGCGTTGCGCGCTGCCGGCGGCGTGCTCAATGCCGTGGACTCCGTCATCACTGGGAAAGCGCGGAATGCCTTCTGCGCCGTGCGGCCGCCCGGCCATCATGCCACACCGATGCGGGGAATGGGATTCTGCCTCTTCAACAACATCGCCATCGGCGCCCGCTACGCCCAGCGGAAGCACGGCATTGAGCGCGTGCTCATCGTCGATTGGGACGTGCATCACGGCAACGGCACGCAGGACATCTTCTACACCGATCCGTCGGTCTTTTTCTTCAGCACGCACCAGTGGCCGCTCTATCCCGGCACCGGCCGCGCCGACGAAACCGGCGCCGGGGCCGGTGAAGGCACCACGATGAACTTTCCGTTTCCGGCGGGCTCCGGGCGCAAAGAGATCCTCGGTGCGGTCGAGGGCTCGCTCGTTCCCGCGGCCGATCGCTTCCGCCCCGATCTCGTCATGATCTCGGCCGGCTTCGATTCCCGCGTAGGCGACCTGCTGGGCGGGTTCACCCTGACCGACACCGACTTCGCCGATCTCACCCGCACGGTGCTGGCGATCGCCGACAAACATGCCGGCGGACGCGTGGTCTCGGTCCTCGAAGGAGGCTACACCCTGAGCGGCCTGGCTTCCGCCGCTGCCTCTCACGTTAAGGCCTTAACGGCTCACGCCTGAGCGTTCACTCCACTGTCGCGTCCAATTCGCCTTCGGCTAGCCGGACATGAATCTGGGAGCCCGGTGGCGCGTCGTGAGCGTCCTTCACGATGCCGCGTTCGTTCGAGACAATGGCATACCCGCGCTCGAGGATGCGCAGCGGGCTCAGTTGCGAAAGTTTGGCCGCCAACTGGTCGAACGCGCTGCGCCGCCGTACCAGGTGCGCGCGGGCGATTTGCGCTGCCGCCGCGTGCGCCGCGTCCAGACGCCGGCGGTCGAGTGCCAGCCGCGGGCGCATATCGAAGCGGCGCAGCCGCGTCTCCAATCCACGCCGGGCGCGCTCGCGCATATCGATGGCCGCTCGCAGCCGCTCGCGCATGCGGTATTCCTGTTCATCGGTGCGCTGCAGGCCGCGGCCGATCCGCCGATGCAGCAGGTTCAGCGCGCGCTCGATGCCCTGCTGCCGGAGCCGGCGTTCCCGCATCGCCAGCCCGTAGCGCAGCGCCTGCACCAGGTGCGCGCGGCCGAGGTCCACGCGATCGATGACGTCCTCGCGGCTCGGCACCACCAGTTCCGCCGCGGCTGAGGGCGTGGGCGCGCGCAGATCCGCCACGAAATCGGCGATCGTGAAATCGGTCTCGTGCCCCACCGCCGAAATCACCGGCACGCTCGACGCCGCGATCGCGCGCGCCACGGCTTCCTCGTTGAACGTCCACAGATCCTCGAGCGAGCCCCCGCCGCGCCCGACAATCAACACGTCCGGCCATCCCGAGCGGCTGAAGAATTCAATTCCACGGCAGACCTCGTCCACCGAGCCTTCGCCCTGCACCAGCGCCGGGTAGAGCCGGATGTGCAGCCCCGGGAAGCGTCGCGCGAGGATTTGCAGCATGTCCGCAATGGCCGCGCCGCGCGGCGACGTCACGATCCCGACGCGTCGCGGGAAACGCGGCAGGGGCCGTTTGCGTTCCGCGGCAAACAACCCTTCAGCGGCCAGCTTCTTCTTGAGCTGCTCGAACGCCAGTTGCAGCGCGCCGAAACCCTGCGGCTCCAGCGCTTCCACGAGCAATTGATATTCGCCGCGCGCCTCGTAGACATCCAGCCGTCCGCGCGCCAGCACGGCCAGCCCGTCCTGCGGCTTGATTTTCCAGTAGCGGTGGGCCGAGCGAAACGCGACGCAGCGCACCTGTGCTTCACGCTCCTTCAGAGTGAAATAGTAATGGCCGCTGGCGGCGAGCTTCGCCCCGGAGATCTCGCCCGACACCCAGATATCCGGAAACTCGGCATCGAGCACCGCGCGGATCGCCGCATTCAGCTCGGTGACGCTATAGACACGCCGCTGCGGCGCGAGCTCGAAATCGAGCGCGAATTGCTCCACCGAGCCATCGTACCAGCGGAGCTGGCGCCGCCGGCGGTACGAGCGCAGCGGATTGTTCTGCCGCGATTGACTGCTTACTGCACGTTGATCAGGATGCCATCCGGCGATTGGAAGCTGCCCTGGATTATTTTGATCGGCAGATCGCCACTCGGCAGCGAGGCCGGAAGCTGTATGTTCACCTGGTACAGCCCGGCGAAGCGCAGCACCGCCCCCTGCACCGTAGCATTGACGCCGCCGACCGTAACAGTCGGCGTCGTCGTCACGGCAGGGAACGTGGTCGGCTGCTGGCCGGCCGGCACCGCGGGGTTCGTCGGCCCGAGCCCGGTCACCCAGAGCGTCAAAGTGTCGCCGGCCTTTGCCGAAACGGTGTTCTGTATGACGGACGCTTTGCCAACGAACTGGCTACCCCGGCTGATCAGCGCATACGGATACTGCCCGCCGCCCCATTGCAGCAGCGCCGGGGAATTCGTCTGGTATTGCGCCGTCGCCGGAGAACTGACTGCTCCGTTGTTGGTCACAACAACATTCACGGGACCGAGTGCGCTGTCGGTCGGCGCCTGTACGTTCACCTGCGTCGGACTGATGAAGTACACGAATGCCGGCTTGTTGTTAATCGTCACGCTGGTTCCGTCCATCGAGGTGGGGAAACTCTCGTTAGCGTTCCAGCCGCGGCCAGGGTTCGTATTCGAGAGGTTGGTTCCCTTGATGGCCACCCATGTTCCCGATTGAATGGGTGAGTTCGGAATGTTGCTGAAGGCGTTGTCGACCTCGCTGATGGTGGGCGCATTGCCGCCGCCACCGCTCGATGCGCTCAGGGTATATGTCGTCGTGTAGATATGATCGCCGCTGGTCGTAAGATCCCCGTTCGCCGCATTCCCGGCGACATAAACAACGACGTTCCCGACATCGCTCGAGGGCGGATTCCAATCGAATTCGAACGTCGCGGAGCCCGTACCCTTTGTGGTGTTATAACCTGTCAGGCTGTGCTCGATATATTGCAGCGGCATGTTAGACGGGCAGGTTTGCGGTTGGCTTGCACTGAAATCCGATTCGTGCTCGTTCGAAAGATTGCTCAGGGCGCACATGATGAGCGTATTCGCGTCCGTCGATGCGAACGTTCCCGCCATGGTTTTCGCGTTACTCGCCAGCCGAGCCGTGAGTTGAAATCCCCAAGCCCGTTGCGTGGAAGCGGGGTCGGAAATGGTCACCCTCAGGTGCTGCTTCACGCCTGGCACGTAGCTCTGCCCGTTCGGAAAACTGACGCTGACGCTGCCCTTATTGGCGGGGTTATTCGCCGTCCCGATGTGACACGATGATTGCGCGCAGGTCCCGAGTTCTCCCGGCACGCTGCTATATCCCGCATCCGGCCCATACTCATGTGCCCAGATCAAGAATGGAATTGCTCCCAATATTGCCGCCGATTTCGCTAAAAAGATCTTCCGTTTCCGTTCCATCGTCCCTCTAAAGTGAACACGCCCCGCGCTCAATTCTCTCGGTGGCATTCATGAATTGTACTTGATATGCCCCGGAGACGCGGCTTCAGCACGTTAGGTTTCCAGTATTAACTATTGAGAGGAGTTCGGCGTCGCCGAGTAGAATACCAGCTCGTCGCGCTCGTTGATCGCGAGGATGTAGACCGTCCCATCCTCCTTCAGATCGAGCCCGAGAATATTCACCAGAAAATCGCCGTCTGCTGTCCTCCGGCCTGTCGTCAGCACCGTGGAAAGCTGGCCGTTTCTGCGCGCGTACACCGCCTGGCTGGGGTAGGCATTGCTGACAAAAACCAGGTCGCCATTCGGATTTGCCTCGATTTGTGAGTTCAAGTAGTTGAACTGAAATCCGGTCGGCATCCGGTCGGCCGGCGAGAAAATGATCGACCAGCCCGTGTCCGTCCACTCTGCCAGATAACTGCCCGCATCGGTGTTGAACAGGGCATACAAATGCGTGCCCATCGGGCGGATGGCATTCACTCCATTAATCACGCGCCCGCCAATGTTCGTCGTGCCCGGCCGCACGGCGAGCCTCCAGGTCCCCTGGTTCCAGACGTAGGTCCTCCCGGTCGGGTCCCCCTGCAGACGGAGTTGAATGGCCACCCGCCCGCTGTCGTCCACAAAGAAGTTGTCGCAGCTCAGCACGGATTGGTTATCGATCGTCGCCGCCGGCGACGACGAATTCCCGCTCGCGCAGATCACCTGGTTTTGTCCGTTTTGCGTCAGATACACGCGCTGGTCGCCCTGGTCCGTTCCGCTCTGCCAGACGAGCGCCCCGGTATTGTTCACGGCGAGGTGATACGCGCCGTAGACCTTGACACCCTTGTCGTTCACCGGAGTCTGCAGGGCGGTCTCCCACTGCCCACTGCTGTAGCGGGCGATGTTGCCACCGTTCAATACGGTGTACAAGTCGCCGTTCCGGACGCGCTGCACCTGTCCGTACGTGTTGATTCCCGTAAACGGCGGCGCGCCGAGCACGCGGTCGCCCAGCGAAAGCAACGGGTGCACGTCCCCGTCGCGCCATTCCGCCACCGAGGCCGCATTGGTTGCGCCCGTGACCAGTAGCGGATTTCCGTTCCTGCCGTCCGGCACAAAAGTGGTGAGCACGCTGGGCACCTGCGCCTGCACCGTATCGCCCGACTTGAACAGCACCTGCGGATCGGCTCCGGCTGCGGCACGGATTACCACCATCGGGTTGTCCGCGGTCGCCACCATCAGGGTGATCTGCCCGCCGGCATCCATCACGCCGCTCAAAATCGATTGAATTACCTGCCCATTCACCTGAGACTTGTTCACCTGAACGATCTGCTGGACCGAGTCGTCCTTCCACAAATAAACGCCGTCCGCCTTTTGATACGGCGCGCCGTAAAACAGCACGCTGCCATCGCTTTGGTACGACAAAACAGCCGCCCCGAAGCCCAAACGCAGTTTGGCCGCCGGCTGCGTCGGGTCCGTTCCCGTATAACGCAAGAGGTAGCTGCTGTTATCGTCCAGCGTGACTCCGAAGACGACATCTCCGTTTTCGGCGTAAAGCGTGCCGTACGTCGAACTGTTGCGGCCGCCGAAGAATCCTCGAACGTTCGCCCCGAGCAGCGGATCGCCGATGCTCAGAAACTTCTGGCGGCCGCTAAAATCGTGGCGATACAAGGCCGCTTTCCCCGGAACATTTGCCAGGTACCAGGCGACCCCGTTGTTGTCCACACCGAAATCGTAGACGCTGACTCCCGCGCCGCCCAGCTCCGGGAGGCTGTCCAGCTGGCTAAAGAGCAGATCGTTGACGCGCGTTCCCGAACCGCGGAACAGCCCGTTCACATAGATCTGGGTTCCCGGAACCTTGTACCATGCCGTGAAAACGAAGTACCCCTGCGAGGAAAGCGAGTTCCTCGTCAGGTTGAAGCTGGCCATGTTTTCGACGCCCGCGCCGGAATTGTTGCTCACCAGCAAAAGGTCGAGCGCATCGGGGGTGCCGATTTTGACCATTCCGCCATCGGTCGTGTTCTGCTGCGTCAGCATCGTGCCGTTGGCCGTTACCGAGTGGTTGCCCAGGTCGTTGACGGTCGATCCCGGGGAGTTGCTGGGCGTCCCGGTTTCCACGATCGGCTTGAAGTTCGTACCGTCCCACGACAACAACGCCGTGCTCAAGCCATCCAGCGACGCGTTGAACAGAATTCTGCCGTCGGGCATCTCCCAGAGCTGCGACGGCCTGGCGCGCAAGGTTGGATTCTTTCGAAGCTGCTGGGTCGCATTGAACAGCCGCTTCACCTGGAACGGCCGCGGCGCGGAAGTGACGAACGGCGCATAAAGCGGAATCCGCGATTCCATGCCGGCCAGCACACCGGCGGGCGAATTATACGTGTACAGCGCCCGTACATAGGCCTGCCCTTCGTAGCCTGCGGTCAACAAGCCCTTGTCAGTGATCGTTCCGTAAGGAACCTGCGGCGTATAATCGGCAGTGTTCGCCGTTACCGCCCACGTGAATTGGGCGTTGGGAACGGGCTTGCCGTTGATATCGAACGCGGTGGCCGTGAACTGCACCTGGTCGCCGATATTCATTTGCGCCGCCGGCGGGCTGATAGAGACGTGGTCCGGCACCACCTGGATCAT
>CAYMHP010000009.1:0-23317 GCA_964390225.1 uncultured Solibacteraceae bacterium | reverse complement strand
ACTCGTTCGATATGACGCAGTCGATCCCGCCCTATCTGATCGCTCTGGCTGCCGTTGGAAACTCCGACTTTCACGATTCCTAGCGAAACGGCCGTGAGATTGCCCGACTGGTCGACCGTCGCGATCGAAGGCTGATCCACTCCCCAGGCCAGCGTTTGTCTCACCGGATCGCCGGTGGGCGAAAAAGCGTATGCCGTGAGCGCCATCGTGTCCCCGGCCGTCAACCGGATGGAGGGCGCGACGAGTTTGATGGTGACTTGCTGCGCAAAAGCGCTGCCCGCCGCCAACACGCAGATCAGTGCCAGCTTCACGCCAGGCGCCTCCCTCACAGAAACACCTCGTCGATCGGCTGATACAGCCCCGCCGAGGCGCCTTCAACGTAATAGAAGCGCCGGCCCGAGGGCGTGTCCGTGATCGACTTCGTGTAATCCACGCCTAATGCGGAATAGATGGTCGCCATGACGTCTTCCACCTGGATCACGCGGTTGCCGCTCCAGCCCGGATCCACCACCGCGGCGCTGGTCGCATCGGTGGTTCCGATGGTGCCGCCCTTCACGCCGCCGCCGATCAGCACCGCCGACATGATGTCCTTGTAATGATCCCGCCCGCCCCGGCTGTTCAACGGCCCTGGCGTGCGCCCGAATTCGCTCATGATCACGATCAGCGTCGAACTCAGGTCTCCCGAGGCTTTCAGGTCCTGCACCAGGTTGTACAACGCGACGTCGATCTCGTTCGTCAGGTGGTAATGGTTCGACTGGTTCGCGCCCGTGTCGAAGAGGTTGGCATGATTGTCCCACCCTCCGTGCGTGATATAGGTGAAGACGACTCCGTTTTTCGCTCGCACCGCGTTGCGCGCCACAATCAGGTCGTCGCCAAAGGTGCTCTTGCCGTAGCGCCCGTGATCGTCGAAGGAGAACTTGAAAATCCCGTCGATGTCGGGCTGGTACATCATGCCCTTCGCCAGATCGTAGAAGTCCGCATAGTCGGACATCGCCTGGTTGTAGGGAGCCTTGCGAAAGGGCGCGTCCAGCGTCTGCATCAGCGCGAACTTTTCCTCAAAGGTCTTCTGGCTGTCGTTTCCGTAAAAGTTATGCTGCAGCGTGTTCAGGCCATTCTGATTGACGTACGGCTGCAGCGGCGTGTACTTGCCGCCGAGAAACGTGGAACCGATCATGCCGTACGTGTTGAGCGCGAGAAACGGCGGAAATCTTCCGCTGCCCGCCTTCTCCTTCGAAATCACCGCGCCAACGTGCGGTATCTCCACTGAGAATGCCGGATTGAACGGGTGCGTCGTCTGCAGGTAATAAACGCCCCGGTCGTGCGCCGCCTCCCAGGAGGTAAGCGAGCGGATCACCATCAAGTCGCCGGTGATTTTGGAGAGATTCGGAAAATACCGGCGCGAAAGTGTAAGGCCGGTCGGATATTGGTGCAAGTCCGCGTCCGGAGGATTCCATGGCCCGTCCTTCGGATCGAAACTGTCGAGATGGCTGGCCGCGCCGGCGAGCGTGACGAAGATGCACGCCCGCGCCGTGTTGTGCAGATTCGCCGCCGCGGTACTCACTGGGGCATCCGGATGTGCCCGCAACAAACGAGTGGATGCCGCCGCCGCTGCCCCGAACAGGAAATGACGGCGTGTCGTAGGAGCATGCGTCCCGCAACTGGAAGGATTGGTCTTTGGAGTCATCTCAGCCTTCCCGTTAGTTGTCGAAAATAAATTCCAGCTTGTTGATCAGCGCCCACTGCGTTCTGGGCAGCCAGATCCACCGCGGATTGGTGCCGCGCGCCGCCAGCACCGCGGCAATCTCCGCGTCGGTCGGGTAGCGCGCCAGCGTCGCGAGATAGATCTGCCGGATGGCTTCGGCGTCGGCCACCGGGAGCAGCGCCACCCGCGCGGCCCGGTTCACCGGATTCCAGAAACCGTACGGCTCCTGCACCCGCTCGACAACGTCGTACTGGTTCATCAGGAACAGCAGTCCCAGCAGCGTGGGGCTCGAATCCCGGGGGATATTGTTGTAGTTTCCGCGGCCCAGCGTGGTCAGGAAATTCGTTACGTTGTAGTTGTCCCAGGGCTCGTACGGGTCGGGCAATTCGTTGGCGTACATCACGGGGTTCGGAAAGCCCGCCACGTTCATCGGCTCTTCGGTCTGGGTGGAAATCGCAATTGCGTCCCACAACTCTTCGGCGGAGAGGCGTCTCGGGCTATGCCGGGCGAAGTCGCTCGCGTAGGCTGGGCTCCACTTGCCGTCGTACCGGCTGGACAGCTGGTAGACGTTCGAGTTGGCAATCAGCCGGACCATGCTCTTGATGCTGTAGTTGCTGTTGATAAAGGCGTCCGTCAGCGCGTCGAGCAGCGCCGGCTGCGAATTCTGAATCGGCCACGGCGCCGGTGGCGGGTTGTTCGGATCGACCCTCATCAGGTCCCAACCGTCCGGCGGATCCACGATGCCGGTGCCGAAGAAGTAGGCCCAGAGATAATTCACAGTCGCGCGCGCGAACTGCCGGTCGCCCGTGATCAGTTTGACGAATTCGCTGCGCCACGCGTCCGAGGACGGGCTCGTTCCGTTTAGCAGAAACGCCGGTGTGGTGACGTCCGCCCCCATGCGCTGCGGCCGGTTGCCTGGATTGCTCAGCGGAACCGCGCCCGTATAATTCCCATACTTCCGGTCCTGGAGCAGGTACCGCCGCGACCCGCCATCCTGCTCGCCCTGGTAGAAGAAATCGGTCCGCGAGAGAAACGCCGAGGTGCTCCAAAATTCCTCGCGCCGCTTCGGCGCCAGGAACAGGTTGATGTTTTCCAGGTGCCCGTGGCCGTTATGGCATGAGATGCACGCCGTCCGGAAACCCATGAACTGGGTGGTGATGTAGTCGGTCATGTCATCCCAGAAATCCTGCGGCGGGTTGCCCTCTTCCCCGCTCACGTAGCGGACGAAGTAATTGACCCCGGGCACCGTCTCGGCGGATCCCGAAGAGGTCAGCAACTCCTGCACGAACTGGTTGTACGGGCGGTCGCGCGCCACGAAATCGCGCACGTAGTTGTAGAAGAGATTGCGCCCGACCAGTTCGACATTTGTCCCGTTCCCGCGAGTCACCTGGAAGCGGTTGTTGAAATACAGCGTGAACTGCGAAACGTACGCGTCCGATTTCAGCAGTTCGTCGATCAGCCTCGAGCGTTTGGTCGACGATTGATCCTGCAGAAACGCGATCACCTGCTCCGGTTGCGGAATCCTTCCCGTCAGGTCCAGGGAGACGCGCCGCAGGAACTCCGCATCGGTGGTGAGCGGCGCCGGCGGTACCCCGTCGGAAGCCATTTTGTCGAACAAAAGTTGATCGATGAAATTGTTCCGGGGAATCGAGATCGTGATCTTCCGACCCGAGGGCGGGGGCGCGACGCTCCGCGCGAACTCCATCGCCATGCGATCTCGTTCCAGCGCCGCGCTCCACTGTGCGCGCGTCGCGGCAGGGTACTTCGGACAGTATGGGTCGGGGGCAGAGGGCCCGGAATTAGTTTGCGCGTGGCAGAGCAGAGCCGCAAGCAGGAGAAATCCGGCCGTTCGCATACGTTTTGAAGATTGTACACTGCTTGACTCGCCAACGTGATTTCTCCGGAAAAGATTGAGAGTACTAGAATTGTGCATTCAGCCCCGTCCGTCAGGACGGGAGTCGTCACCGGGCGAACCCCCGGCGTTACCACCGGGGCTGAAAGACGATCTACCAGCCACCTTCAGCGCCTTCCGCGCAGTCGTGCTCAACGGGATGTCCTCCAGTTCCCCTGTGGAAAACCAGCGGAACGGCGGATGCTTTCTTGAACTCGAGCCTTCGGCCACGGAAAACGTGAAATGGTGGTGCGTGATGGTATGGCGAAACGTGCCCAGCCGCTTGCCGATCCGCGATTCCGGCAAGTGATCAGGCGTGGGCAGTTCCCAGAACCCCGCCATGCGCCGGGCATGCTCCTCTTTTTGTCGTAGCAGGATGCGGCCGCGACGCCTGATTAGGAGGAGCGTGCTCTCGATGTGTACGGGCTCGATTCGCCGCAGCTTGACCGGCAACTGTTCCGCGGTGGCAGCCGCTCGCGCCGCGCAGAGCGCCTCCAGCGGACAAAGCAGGCAAAGCGGCTTCTTGGGCAGGCAGACCGTGGCGCCCAATTCCATCAGCGCTTGGTTGAAGGTTCCGGCCTCGGAGCGGTCGAGCCAGCTTTGCGCGGTTGAGCGGAACCGTGCCCGCGTCGCCACCGAACCGATATCGGAGCTGTCGTTCTCTACCCGCGCCACCACCCGCAAAACATTGCCGTCCACCACCGCATGCGGCAGCCCAAACGCGATGCTTCCAATCGCCGCTGCCGTATAGTCGCCCACGCCCGGAAGCGCACGGATCGCTTCGTACTCGCGGGGAAACCCGCCAGCTGCCACCACGGCCTGAGCCGCCCGGCGCAGGTTCCGCGCGCGGGCATAGTATCCCAGCCCGCTCCACCACGTGAGAACTTCCTGTTCGTCTGCTTCCGCCAGCGCCTCGATCGTGGGGAACCGCTCCAGGAACCGCTCGTAATACGCGATTACCGCCTGCGCGCGGGTCTGCTGCAGCATGATCTCCGAGAGCCAGATGCGGTACGGATCGCCGGTCTGCCGCCAGGGCAGGTCGCGATGGCCCCGCCGGTACCACGCCAGCAGCAGTTCCGCGACGCTAGGCCGCTTCACTCGATCACGCGGATCCATTCCGCGACTACAGCGAAATCGTTCGGCTCGACATCCCAGGCTTCGAACTCGGGGTTCAGAGGCTCCAGGCGGATGCGTTCATGCCGCCACTCGTCTTCGGCCGTCTCGACCTTCTTGCTGGTATAGCGCTTCACCGTGTAGCGCGCGGTTTCGTCGAGCACCCCGAACCGCTGGACCAGGAGAATCTTGCCTTGCCGCGATCCCACCGGCCGGAACCGAAAGAGGTTCAGGCTGCCATCCGGAATGCGCGGCTCCATCGACCGCCCTACCACGTGCGCAACGAACAGGTTCGCATCGCCGCGCGCCGCTTCGGGCAGGGCCACCCAGTCTTCTTCCTCCGCTTCCATGTCTTCGCCCAGCTTGCCGGCCGCCGCGCGCAGACTATACAGCGGAAGATGCGTCACGTAGGGTTTAACCTCGGCCGCTTCGACCTCCGCGGCATAGAGCCCCTCCAGCACGCGCGTGAACGAATCCACCGCCACTTGGCGGCGTTCGCCGATCCGCAGCACGTTGGAGAGCGAATCTTCCAGAGAACTCAGAAACGCTTCCGCACCCTCATCGGCCGCATGCTCGCGGATATCATCCTCCAGCGCCGCCAGTACCTCGGCGTCTCCCGGATCGGCCAAGTCGTCGTAGCGCCGGCGCATCCGCACCCACAAACGCTCCCCTGCCGAGTCGATCAGCAACACACCGATTTTTTCGGGAGGGCGCCCGGGCAGAACCGCTTCCAGCACGACGTACGTGCCCTTCCGCCCGCTGATCGGAACGACGCTGGCCGGCATCGGAACCAATAATCCTATCTGCTGTATCGGCGAAAACGCTACTGCCCGTTAACCGCCGTGCCCGGGAGCACTGTCGGATAGTAGCCCTTCCGCGCGCGGATCTTCACGTTCGGCAGGCCCACTTCTACTTTGATGTTCCGGAACTGCCTCGGTTTGGCGTCCGCATCGATATCCGGCGTGTAGCGGAGAACGTATTGCGTGGTTATTTCGCCCGCGATCGCTCCCACGGCCTTGATGATGTTCCCCGAGATCTCCGCCTCGTATCCGCCCGTCCCTACCTTGTAGGCGTAACTGCCCTCATCGGACGGCTGCGCGAAATAGGTGTTCGCGGTCAGATCCTTATAGAGGGTATTCAGCGGGTACTCCACTTTGCCGCCGGTCTCGGTCGCCAGGCGTTCAAGAACGGCCCGATCGGGGCTTTCGAAGCCGTATGCCACTGTGCTCATGCCGTAGATCGTCACCAGGTTGCGCTGCGCGATCTCGAGCACCTCGTCGAGGCTCTTCTTGCTGGCGCTGTCGTGCCCGTCGCCCACCACCACCAGCACGCGGCGCGGTTCGTACGGCTCGCCCTTCACCAGCTCCCGATTGGTGCAAGCCATGTAAATCGCATCGAACAGGGCGGAGCCTCCGCCCGGCTTCATTTTGCGAATTTTGTCCGCGATCTTGTCGGAATCCCAGGTGGTATTCACCACCAATTCAGCTTCGTTACCGTACGGAATCAGGTAGCCCGTGTACTGCTTGTCGCCGGGAAGCAGGTTCCAGACCAGCTCCATGATGGCGTCCTGGTAACGCTTCCAGTGCACCCGCGTGTTGTTGCTCATGTCGATCAGAAACCCGACCACAATGGGCTGCTTCTGATCGTGGCTGAAGAACTGGATGCGCTGCGGTTTGCCTTCGTCGAGAACCTTGAAGTCTTTCGCCTCGAGATTGGAAACGAACCGGCCCTTCTCATCGGTCACCGTCACCGGGACAATGACTTCGTTCACCTGCACTTGGATCCGCGTATTCGGCTGATCGCCGTTCTGCGGGGCGGGACGCTGCGGAAGCGAGCTCTGCGGAGCGGCCGCCTGCGGAATTGCCGGAATCGCGAGCAGCAGCCCGCAAAGCGGTAAAGAAAGAAAACTACGCATCCGAGAGGTCACAACGTTGGTCCTATTCTACCTCCGAAAAGAGCTCCCCGGCGCCACGGCTGCCCGGGTCAGTCCTTAGCGGCCACGAGGTCCATGGCGAAACCGGCATCGATCGACGAAAGCCCTTCAAATAACAGGAAGCTCCCCGCCGGAGGGTGCGCCGGGTCAAATACGCCGGCTTGCACCTTGCGCACCTGGGCGGCAATTTTCTGCGACAACGGATAGAACTGCGCAAACGCCACATCGCGGGGGGAGACGCCTACCTCCTGCAGCATTTTCTCCGCGCGCTGGAACGCCAGCCGCGCATCCTGCTCCTCATAGCCGAAGGAAACCTGGGTCCCGGTGAGCACAACCCTGGGGGCGCGCACCACCGCGGCCGCGGACTCCTCGGGCGCTTGCGTCACCTTCCCGAGTACCTCGAGCCGCCCGCCGGTCGTCTTCTCCAACCCGGCCACCGCCTCGCACGCCGCCAAGGCTCGCTGTGGAGCGCGCTCCGTCTGCAGATAGTCATGCGCGGCCCGCGGATACTCCGATTCCACCAGCTTGCGAGTCGCTTCCAACCCCTCGAGCGAACTCAGGAAACAGGTCACCCGCAGCACGTCTTGCGGCTCGGCGCCTGCATCCTTCACGGCTTGGCGCAGGGAGGCGAGCGAGGCTTCGGCTAAGGGGGAGACCGGCGCTAGCGGACTTTCGGCGTACGCCGGCTGCGCGGAGAAAAACGCCAGCCCGCCGGGATAGAGATCTTTCTTCGCAGCCGCCACTCCCTCCAGCACGACCTGCGCGCCTTCGAGCGGCAGTCCGCCCGCCTGCACCAGGCTCAGTACCGGCAGCGGCTGCTTGCGCTCCGCGAAATACTCGCTCACCAGGTCGCGGACACGGCGCAAATCGCCCGACCCGGCTACAAATGCACGAATCTTTAGAATCGTGTTGCTGCCCGACTGCCGGTCCAGCGATTTCAGCGCGTCGCGCACCTGCTGCGAGAGCAGCCCCCTAGCCGAAAGCGGAGTCACATAAAACCCAAGTCGGCGGGTCTCGCCCACCAGCGCGTTCGGAAGCTCCCGCGGGAGTTGGAGAGTCTGCGTCTCCTCCTCTTTATTCTTCTTCTTGGGGTTTGCCAGCACCGCCGCAGCGCAGGCCAAAGTGATCAGTCCAATGGCTCTCCGGCTCAGTAGAAAACGGACCACAGTGGCACCTTCGCTGGGAAATAGGATTTTATCAGACCTCGTGCTGGGAAACGGTAGTGGGTCAGTTTCAAAAGCTCCTGCTGAGAGTCGGGGCGTTCTGTCTCTACTACCAGAACCTAAAGCTAAAAAATCTCTCCTGCCAGCGTATTCAGTGCGATGAAATCTGGTCATTCGTTGCAGCCAAGGAAAAGAACGCCACCCCTGAGCTTCGGGAGCGCGGCTACGCTGGTGACGTTTAAACTGACCCACTACCTGGGAAACGACCCGTCCAATATGGTATGCTTTGGTTCGATGGATCTGCTGCCCCTCGATCAAACGTCGGAATCGCCGCTTTATCGGCAACTCTATGAGCAGATTGCCGGTCAAATCCGATCCGGGCGCTTGGGCCGTGGTACCCGTCTCCCTGCTACCCGCGAATTGGCTGGTCTACTTGGCTTGAACCGTGCCACGGTATCGATGGCGTACGAGCTGCTTCAAACAGAGAACCTGATCTCCGGCCAGGTGGGCCGCGGAAGCTTCGTCACCGGTGGGCCCGACCTCCAGGCGCGCGGCGTGGATTGGCGCCTGCTCCTCGAACGGAGCGAAACCGCGATCCCCGAGCATGCCCCGGCGCCGTCGCGGGAAGTGATTCCGTTCGTCGTTTCGCGGCCGTCTGGCGCCCTGTTTCCGCTCGATGAATTTCGTGCCAGTTGCGCGGCCGTCCTGGCGCGCCCCGACCTGGCCGAAATCCTGCAACTCGGTTCTCCCAGCGGCTATGAGCCACTGCGGCGGCACTTGCTCGAAGAGGCGCGGCGCCAGGGCGTTGCCGGGCCCGCCGACGATTTGATGATCACCAACGGTTGCCAGCAAGCTCTCGACCTCATCGGCCGCGTGTTGCTCCGCCCGGGCGACCTGGTTGCCGTAGAGGATCCCGTCTACACAGGCCTGAAAAACCTCCTGGCGGGAATGGGCGCGCAGCTTCTGGGCATCCCCGTCGGACTCGACGGCATGGATCTGGAAAACCTGGAGCGGACCCTTCGCCGGGAGCGGCCACGGCTTCTGGTGGTGACCTCCAATTTTCAAAATCCCACAGGAACCACGCTGCCTCTCGCCGCGCGGCATGCCCTTCTGGAAGCGGCAAACGCCGCGGGCGTTCCAGTGGTCGAGAATGACCCTGCCGGCGACCTGCGCTACTACGGCCCGACCCTCCCCTCTCTGAAGCAGCTGGATCAGGGCGGCGGGACGGTGCTGCTGCGCAGCTTCTCCAAGGTGAGCTTCCCGGGGCTGCGGGTGGGTTGGGCGATAGGTCCCAAGCCTCTGATCGAGCGGCTGCGGAATGCTAAAGAAGCGACGGACCTGCACACCGACCAGCTTTCGCAGGCGGTCCTGCTTGAATTTGCCGAATCGGGCCGTCTGGAGGCACATCGCAGCCGCATGCTGGCCGCCGGCGCGGAGCGGCTCGGTGCCACCCTCGCGGCGTGCCGGCAGGTGGCGGGCGCGCGCTGGACCCGTCCCGAAGGCGGCATGAACGTGTGGCTTTGGCTTCCCGAGCCGCTGAATTCCAATGAGTTACTGCCCCGGATGCAGCGGGAAGGCGTGGCGTATCTGCCGGGCCGTTATTTCGAAGTTTCGCGGCGCGATCCGGGCGCGCTGCGGCTGAGCTTTGCGGGCCTTCGCCCGGATCAGATCCGGAAGGGCCTGGAGATTATGGGCCGTGTAGTGGCGAACGAACTCGAGCATGCCGCCGGGGACGTAGAACCCGTTACAGCAATGGTATAGAAACCGGGCGATCCGGTCGATATGGAGGAGTTAATGTTTCAATTTTCAAGCGAACAGTTCCGCGTAAAGGTCGGACTGGCCGAGATGCTGAAGGGTGGTGTCATCATGGACGTCACCAACGCCGAGCAGGCCAAAATTGCCGAGGATGCCGGCGCCTCTGCCGTTATGGCCTTGGAGCGCGTGCCGGCCGACATCCGCAAGGAGGGCGGCGTGGCCCGCATGGCCAGCATCGCCAAGATCGAGGAGATCATGCGGACGGTCTCGATTCCGGTGATGGCCAAGGCGCGTATCGGCCACTTCATGGAGGCCCGTATCCTCGAGGCCCTGGGGGTGGATTACATCGACGAAAGCGAAGTGCTCACCCCCGCCGATGAGGAGCACCATATCGCCAAGAACGGCTTCAAGGTTCCGTTTGTCTGCGGTGCGCGCAACCTGGGCGAGGCCCTGCGCCGCATCGCTGAAGGCGCGGCCATGATTCGCACCAAGGGCGAGGCCGGATCCGGCAATATCGTCGAGGCCGTTCGTCACATTCGCACCATCGTAAAGGAGATGAAACAGCTCACGGTTTTCGGGAAGGAAGAGCTGGTCCACGAAGCGAAAAACTTGCAGGCGCCGCTGGAGCTTGTCGAATGGGTGGCGGAGCACGGCAAGCTGCCCGTTCCCAACTTCTCAGCCGGCGGCATTGCCACGCCGGCCGATGCCGCGCTGGTGATGCAACTGGGCGCCGAGGCCGTGTTCGTGGGTTCCGGAATCTTCAAGTCGGCCGACCCGGCCGCCCGTGCCTGCGCCGTCGTGCAGGCGGCAAAGAACTTCGATAATCCCGGTAAGCTGCTCGAAGCCAGCCGCGCGCTGGGCGACGCGATGCCCGGTCTCGACGTGGCCAAGATGCACGAGTCGGAGCTGATGCAAACGCGAGGCTGGTGATGAAGAAAGTCGGAGTGCTGGCGCTGCAGGGCGACTTTAACGCGCACGCCGCGGCCCTCGCACACTCCGGCGCCGAACCGGTACTGGTTCGCGACGCCAGACAACTCGAGCAGATCGAGGGGCTGGTCATCCCGGGCGGCGAAAGCACGACCATGCTCAAGCTGCTGCACTACGACGGCCTGCTCGAGCCACTCGCCCGCTTCGGACGCGCCAAGCCAATCTTCGGCACCTGCGCCGGCGCTATCCTGCTGGCCAATGAGGTTTCGCATCCCAACCAGGAGAGCCTCGCTCTGGTCGACATCGGAGTCGAACGCAACGGCTACGGCCGACAGTTGGAGAGCCGCGTAGCCGAACTCGACCCCGAACCGGAATTCCAGCGGCGGACGGCTCCAGGCAAGCTGGAAGCAGTGTTCATTCGCGCTCCTATCATCCGGCGCGTTGGCCCCGAGGCCAAGGTTCTGGCGCGATATCAGGGGGACCCTGTGCTGGTGGAACAGGGCCGCCACGTAGTAGCGACGTTCCACCCCGAGCTCAGTTCTGACGCCCGCGTTCATTCCTTCTTTCTGGAGAAACTGTGACGAGCCCCAAGAGAGTGCTCTTCGTGTGCATCGGTAATTCCTGTAGAAGTCAAATGGCGGAAGCGTTTGGGAGAGCTTATGGCAGCGATGTCCTGCAACCCTATAGCGCGGGCCTCAAGCCCGCCCTGATGATTGCGCCCGACACACAACGCGCAATGGAAGAGAAGAATATTGACATACAGCGGCAGTTCCCGAAGAGCATGCGCCAGATCAACCAGTCCGATTTCGACCTGGTCATCAATCTGAGTGGCATTGAGATTCCCAACTGGAAAGGCGCGCCCATCGAGAACTGGGACGTACCCGATCCCGTCGTTATGGAGTACGAGGACCACTGCAAAATCCGCGACCAGATTGAGGGTCTCGTGATGAACCTGATCCTCCAGCTCCGGCGTCAGCAAAAGGCGCGAGCCTGATTCCCTGATCCCTCCGCTGCCTTTCGGTATCGCCGGGTTTCAGTTACGAAAATGACGGGATGCAAAGGCGGCCGGCGCTGCATGGCGTTCCTGAACTTTTTTCGCTGGCGCAAGGCAAAAGACCGCACCGCCGCCGCCTACTTAGATCCATCTCCCATCGCCTGAACCACTTCCCATCTGGCCGTGCAATTGCACCTCTTGGCAGCGGAGGTTTGTTAGATTATGCGGAGATTCGCGGTATTCGCTATTCTCTCGATCTTACCGTTGGGACTCTCGGCCGCACGGCTTACCTTGCGCGACGGGTCGGTGATCTACGGCCAATTCCTCGGCGGTTCGTCCCATGACATCGTTTTCCAGGATGACCGTGGTGTCCGCCGCAATTTCGATCTCAACCAGGTTCAAAATCTTGACTTCAGTTCCGTGAACACTTCCAGCAACGTCTTTCAGGACAACCGTTCACGGGACCGCAACGACAGCAACCGATATAACAATAACGACCGCTACAATCCGTACAACTCGGCCGACCGCATCGATAATTCCCGGTACGGCAATATGTACGCCGAGCTTCCGGCGGGGACGGAAGTAGCTGTCCGGACAAACGAAGACATTAACGCGCAGACCGCCGTTGAGGGGAGGACGTACTCGGCCACGGTCGATCGTGACGTCAACGACAGCTCCGGAAATGTGGTGATCCCGCGCGGATCGGATGCCGAGATGGTGATTCGGCAGGTAAACGAAGGCGGCACCCTGACCAGCGGCAACCTGATTCTCGATCTGCAGTCCGTCCGTGTGAACGGCCGCCGATACCTTGTGAGTACAACCGACGTGCAGCAGGGCGGCAACCAGGGCATTGGTAAAAACCGGCGAACCGGCGAATTCGTCGGTGGCGGTGCCTTGTTAGGCACAGTCATTGGCGCGATCGCGGGCGGCGGCAAGGGCGCGGCCATCGGAGCGCTGGGCGGTGCGGTAGCCGGCGGCGCAGCACAGGTAGCCACGAAGGGTAAGGAAATCCGGGTACCGGCCGAGACGCAACTGACGTTCCGGCTGGACCAGCCACTCCAACTCAGAGAAGCGCGATAACCATCGCGCTTCCGTGACAAGAGGAGATTTAGAAATGGCACGCGATCATGAGGGTGAGATGAGTATGTCGACGTCTCCGGCGGATGTGGACCTCGAGCGCGACACGACTCCTGAGTATGACGAAGAAGATGATCGCCACGAGTACCGGCGAGTGATGTCGGCGGGAACCTTAACGGGCGACCGGGTGCGCAATTCGGCCGGAGAAGATCTCGGCAAGATCGAAGAGATCATGCTGGACGTACCAACCGGCCGGGTGGCGTATGCCGTGCTTTCGTTCGGCGGCATCCTCGGCATCGGAAACAAGCTGTTCGCCATCCCGTGGCAGGCGCTCACATTGAACGAGCGCGAGCACGAGTTTGTCCTGAACGTCGATAAAAAGACTTTGGAGAACGCTCCAGGCTTCGAAAAGGACAATTGGCCCGATATGGCGGACCCGAGCTGGGAGTCGGAAATCTTCAGCCATTACGGCTACGAGCCGTATTGGCAATCTTCCGCAACCAGCAAAACGGACGAACTGGACCGGCGCGAGCGAGAGGGAACCTTCGATCGCGACCGCAACCGGAATCTGAGGTAGCCCCTTCGCGAGCCCGCGCGGAGCTTTCGGTTCCGCACTAGTGCTTGATATGGCAGCTTTTGTGGGTAACATCCCACTGAGCTGCCGTTTTTTTTTGAGTAACTTCCGCGTGGGTTCACGAACGAACGATTGGCCGCGCGGGTCTGTTCACTCCACGACAGGATCCATTTGATTTCAAGGTCGTTATCCCGTTGTCATGGAAAAAGGTAAGTACCTTCTTGGCGTATTCGCCACGGGAGACATCGAAGGAATGAGACAACAAGTGCTGGTTACCGGCGGCGCCGGCTTCATCGGTTCGCATCTTTGCCGGGAATTGCTGGAGCACGGTTACCGCGTTCGCGCGCTGGATAACCTGACGGAACAGGTCCATGGGCCGGGTAAGAAACGGCCGCGGTATCTCCATTCGCAAGTTGAGCTGCAGGTCGGAGACATCCGCAATCCGGCCGATGTTCGCTAGGCCCTGAAAGGCGTCGACGCGGTCTTTCATTTCGTGGCGACCGTCGGCGTCGGCCAGAGCATGTACCAGATCGAGGAGTACACCAGCGTCAACAACCTGGGAACGGCGGTTCTGCTGGAAGCGCTGATCGATAAGCCCGTGGAGCGGCTGGTGGTCGCCTCGAGCATGAGCATTTATGGGGAGGGTCTGTACAAAGCGCCGGACGGCACGACGCGCGTTGTTGAGGAACGTTGCATCAATCAGCTTCGCGCCGGCGATTGGCAGGTGCGCGACCATGCCGGCGAAGAGCTCATGCCCATTCCCACACCGGAAACGAAACCGCCGAACCTTTCCTCCATCTACGCGCTGAACAAGTACGATCAGGAACGCATGTGCCTGATGATCGGCCGCGCCTACAACATCCCGGCGGTGGCCGTGAGGTTCTTCAATGTCTACGGGCCCCACCAGGCGCTGACCAACCCCTATACCGGCGTCCTGGCGATCTTCGCCTCGAAAATTTTGGCCGAGCAGGCGCCCATCATTTTCGAGGACGGATACCAACAGCGCGATTTCGTCAGCGTTTATGACGTGGCGCGCGCCTGCCGCCTGGCCCTGGAGACGCGGAAAGCCGAGGGCAAGGCCTTCAACGTGGGCAGCGGCCAGCGCTACTCGATTCGCTCCATCGCGCAGCGAATGGCGGCGACTCTTGGCAAAGATCACATCCGCCCCGAGATCACCGGCAAGTACCGCGTCGGCGACATCCGCCACTGCTTTGCCGATATCACCCTGGCCAAGGAGGTCTTGGGGTATAAGCCGCAAGTCACGCTCGAGCAGGGATTGGTCGATCTCGCGCAGTGGCTCGAAAAACAAAACGTCCAGAATCATATCCCCGACGCCCGGGCGGAGCTCGCCATCCGGGGCCTGGTGGTCGGGTAACGCGGATGCGCTATGCCCTGATCAACCCGGCCTGGACGTTCGACGGCAGCATTTACTTCGGGTGCCGCGAGCCCCACCTGCCGCTCGAGTACGGTTACTCGAAGGCGCTGCTGGAGGCCGCCGGTCACGAGGCGCGCATCTTCGACGGGCAGCTCGAAAGCCTGACCGCGGCCGAATTCAGGCGCGGCGTTCAGGATTTCCACCCCGATTTTCTAGTCGTCACCTCGGCGCCCAGCTACCTGTTCTGGCGCTGCGCTCCGCCGGAACTCCGCGTTCCCCAGCAAGTCGCTGAACTCTTGAGGGACGCAGCCCAGACCCTCGTAATCGTGGGGCCCCACGCCTCGACCACCCCGGCGGCGACGCTGCGCAAGCTCAATGCCGACGTGGTGGTGCTCGGGGAATGCGAAGAGATTCTTCCGCAGCTCACAGGAGACTGGAGCCGGGTTCCCTCCCTCTGCTTCCGCCGCGACGGGGACGTTGTCATCACCGGCGGGCCGCACTCCTGCGACATGAACCGGCTACCCGCGCTGCGATGGCCTCGCGAACTCCTGGCCAAGCACCATCACCACCATCATCGGTTCGACTCGCCCGCCGAAGGCCCCGGCGCCGAGGTGGAGGCATCACGCGGCTGCCCGTACCACTGCACGTTCTGTGCGAAAGACAATTTCCGCGATGACTACCGCCGCCGCCCGCTGGAAACCATCCTGGAAGAGTTGAACGGGCTGATCGAAGCAGAAGTCGAGTACGTCTACTTCATCGACGAGATCTTTCTGCCCAACCAGAAGCTGCTGGAAGCGCTGGTTCCCAACCGCCTGAAATTCGGCATTCAGACGC
Organism: uncultured Solibacteraceae bacterium; assembly: GCA_964390225.1. Lineage (GTDB taxonomy): Bacteria > Acidobacteriota > Terriglobia > Bryobacterales > Bryobacteraceae > PSRJ01. Next base: position 7,979 of record CAYMHP010000009.1, on the reverse strand, counting down.
GCATCGATCTCTGGAGCCAGGACATGCTCGATCTGCTCGGACGCGCCGGTTGCGTGTCGGTGGAGGCAGGAGTGGAGAGCATCACGCAGGAAGGCCGCGCCGTGCTCGACAAAAAGTGCAAATTGTCCACGGATCAACTGGCGGACCGCCTCATCTTCGCCAAGAAGCGGATCCCGTTCGTGCAGGCGAACCTTCTCGAAATGGAGCAGGATGACGGCGAGGCCATCGAGGCCTGGAGAGCGCATCTCCAGAAGTACGGCGTGTGGGCCAACAAACCCGTGCCTCTGTTCGCCTATCCCGGCTCTCCGGAGTACACGCGCCGGTGGGGCGAGGCCGACGATTACGCCTGGGAGCGGGCTCACTCGCACTACCTGGATGCCAATCGGAATTTCAGCGACATTCAGGAGCAACGGCCCGTTCCACTCGTCCAGCTCGAGCTCGGGAATGGGAAGCCCTGAACGTATCCTGCTGACCAGCGACACGGTCGGCGGCGTATGGACGTTTGCCGTGGACCTGACGCGAGGTCTTCTTCGCCGCGGCAAGCAGGTCGCGCTCGCCACAATGGGTGCGGCGCTTCGTCCGTCGCAGCGCGCCGAATTGGAGCGCACCCCGGGCATCACTGTTTTCGAGAGCGTTTACAAGCTGGAGTGGATGAACGAGCCGTGGGAGGATGTCGCCCGTGCCGGCGAATGGCTCCTCGGCCTGGAACGCCGCTTTGCTCCCGATGTAATCCATTTGAACCAGTACGCGCACGGTGCGCTGCCGTTTCGCGCGCCGCGGGTTATTACCGGCCACTCGTGTGTACTTTCCTGGTGGAACGGCGTTCACCGGCAGGAGGCGCCGGCCGAGTGGGATCGCTATCGCGCCGAAGTCACTCGCGGTCTTCGTGGAGCGGCGCTGGTGACCGCTCCTACCGAGGCCATGCTGGCCGCTCTCGAGCGTCATTACGGGGCGCTGCCGCACAAAGCCGTAGTGCCCAACGGACGCGAGTGGGCCAATGCACGGAGCGTTCGCAAGCATCCCTGGATCTTCACTTCCGGCCGCCTCTGGGACGACGCTAAGAACCTCGCAGCACTCGAGGCCATCGCCCCCGAGCTGCCGTGGCCCGTCTTTGTCGCGGGCGACCACCGCCATCCGGACGGCGGCGTGCGCCCGTGCGCGGGCTGCCGTTTTCTGGGGACGCAAGCAGCCAGGCAGATGGCTTGGTGGATGGATCGCGCTTCCATATACGCGCTTCCCGCCCGTTACGAGCCGTTCGGGCTATCGATTCTTGAAGCCGCGCTGGCTGGATGCGCGCTCGTGCTGGGAGATATCGCGAGCCTCCGCGAAGTCTGGGGCAATTCGGCCCGGTTCGTCCCCCCGGATGACCGAGCCGCGCTTCATCGCGAGCTGCGCTCACTGATCGACGACCCCGAAATTCGCTTGGAGATTGCTCGCGATTGCCGCCACCGCGCCCTCCAGTTCAGCGCGTCACGAATGGTGGACGGTTATCTGAGCGCTTACGCAAACGTGGCAAGACCCTCCGCCGGCCAAGCGTTACGCCACTCGCAAATTCGCGATTAAATCGTCGGGGATTCGCAGATTGCCGGCGGAGCCGGTGCCTAGCTTTACGTCGGGCTTGACGGAACCATGGAAATCGGAACCGCCGGTGACGAGCAGGCCGTAGCGTTTGGCGAGATCCAAATAGAGTTCCGTATCCTTACGCCGATGATCGCTGTGGTAAGCCTCTATGGCGTTCATCCCGGCGCCGCATAGCTCAGGCAGCAGTGAGGGAATATCGCCTCGAACACGCACGGGATGCGCCAGTGAGGCAATCCCGCCCGCCTTTCGGATTCTCTCGACGCCTTCGGTGAACTGCGGCTCACGCCGGTAAACGTAACCCTTCGCCGATTCATCCAGGTACTCGTCGAAGGCCTCGCGAAGATCGGAGACGTAGCCTTTCTCCACCATCAATTGCGCGAAATGCGGACGGCCCGTCATGCCGCGGCCGCGGGCCTCCGCCTCTTCCAGCGTGATGTCGAAGCCCAGCTCGCGCAGCCGCGCCACGAGGCGGACGTTGCGGTCACGGCGCGAGGCCTGCATCTCGAGAATCCAGGTGCGAAAATCCGCCAGGCCATTGTCGCCGAGGAAATAACCCAGCAGGTGCACGGACTGGCCGTGTAGTTTAGTGGAAAGCTCGATGCCGCACACCAGCTCGACGCCCGCCTCGCGCGCGAAAGGCAACGCCTTATCGAAGCCGCGGAACGTGTCGTGGTCGGTGACGCCAAGCACGTCCACGCCGCAGCGGACGGCTTCGTGGATCAGCTCGGCAGGCGAACAGGTGCCGTCCGATTCGTTGGTATGCGAATGGAGATCGATCAAAGGGAACGAGACCTAAGCCTTACAGTGTAGCCTACATACCGCGGAGGGGTTGAAATGGCGGGCTCGCAGGTTACTTCGGTAAGCTATCCGCGGCGCGCTCGCTTGACGCATTGTTGTAGGGGCGCGACCCCCGCGCACACGGGCAGGGCTGAACACCACTTTTCAGCCGCCGACTTACGCGTTCTTCCCTTCGCGTTGCACGGAGCCGTCGGGCGCGAAGTGGATACCGCACTCGCGGGGACCTTCCTGCTCCCACCACCAGCGGCCGGCGCGCTCGCTCTCCCCGATCTGGATGGGACGCGTGCATGGCGCGCAGCCAATACTGGCGAATCCACGGGCATAAAGGGGATGCACCGGGATGCCGTGCGTGTGAACGTACTGCTCCACGTCCGAGGCGGTCCAGTCGGCGAGGGGATTCAATTTGATCAGCCCGCCGGCCTGATCAACTTTGCGAATATCGGCCCGGGCAGCGGTCTGTTCCCGCCGCAAACCGGTTGCCCAAGCCTGGAACTCGCGCAGCTTGCGTTCCAGGGGCTTTACCTTGCGAACCTCGCAGCACAGTTTGCGCGCCGCCACGCTCTGATAAAACAGGTTGGGCCCGTGTTGAGCGGTCATGCGCTCCACTTCGTCGCGGTCTGGAAAGACCAACTCGATGGGGATGCCATAGCGTTGCCGCACGGTCTCCATCATCTGGTAGGTCTCTTCAGGCACACGGCCTGTGTCCAGCGTGAAGAGACGGAACTCCCCGCCAGTTCGGGACGCGAGGTCCACCAGCACCATGTCTTCTTTTTGCAGACTGGTCGCGATGGCGAACGATTTACCGAAACTCTTTACGGCCCAGGAAAGGATCTCGGACGCGGAGGATTTTTCAAACTGCTGCAGATCAGTCAAACACACCCATTTTACCGTACAGGGCGCACCTGGCCCGCGCAGCGGTTCCGAGCCGGGCCAAGCTCAAGCTCATCCGGCCCGACTCGTGGACGCTGTGTTCTTGCCGACAGGCGAACCGAACCGTCTCAGCGGATCCGATACGTGAACTCGGCCCGCTCTTCGCGCAGTCTCTCGAGATTCAGTTCGTCCGCCACCGAGAGATCGAGCACGCGCACGCGCTGTCCTTCGCGAAGTTCTTGCAGGCGGACCTCCCGCCCGTTCGCGAATCGGACCGCATCCCGGTAGCTGTTGACGGCAGCCGAGATTTGCGTGAAGGTGACGTCTTCCACCGGTCCGACCCCCAGTTCGTGTTGCAGCCGCACGGGGATATCCTGCAGCTGCAGGCGCGCGCCGGGCGGAATACAAACAGCCGGGACGGGCTCGGTCTTGGGCGGGTTGAAAAACTCCATCACCGCGCGCCAGAAGTTCTTGTGCGCGGGAAGAGGCGGATCTGCGGCGCGTTTCAGGTCCGCGGGAGATGCAAGCCCCAGCGAGCCTGTGGGGAACCGGTGCGCGACCAGTTCCTCGTTCTCCTGTGCCAGCCGGTTCGGCACAGCCATAAGCGAGTAATCACACATTGTTTGCTTCCTCCTTACTGCGGGGACTGAGTCCCTACCGGGCAGATTTCGCTTCTTCGTTAATATACGACTCTGCCAAACTAGTCAACCTCTTATCTGTTTCGCCTTCTTCCTGCAGGGTTTCATTGAGCAACTGCGCATGGTCCTCGAAACCGAGCCGCCGCGCGTACGTGCGCGCAGTACCGTAAGCCGAGATCTCATAATGCTCCACGCGCTGCGCCGCGCCAATGAGCGCCGCGTCGCAGACTGCGGGCGGGGCATCCTCGGTCATATCCATCATGTCTTCGCCTTCATCGATGATGCCTTCCAGACCTTTGCACTTTTGACCCTTAGGGGACTCGTCAAGTTTCTGGAAAATTTGCTCGAGGCGATCGGCGTGGCGGCGGGTCTGCTCCAGGTGCTCCTCGAATGCGCGCCTCAACTCTGGTGAGCTGGCGCTCTCCGCCATCTTCGGCAGGGCCTTGATGAGTTGTTGCTCTCCGTTGTATAAGTCCTTCAGTTCTGCAACATATAAATCGTGTAGGGAATTGAACTTCATGGGTAGGTCGCTCCTACTTTGAGTTTCGGTTTGCCTGCCCGGAATGGCAAGATGCGGCGGAGGGACGAAGTTCTATTGAGAACCATTCCACCGCTCCGCAGGCGGGCGATTGGTTACAGTCGGGTGACCCACTGTTAAGATGTGAGAAGTGGATTCGGAAGAGAGCCCGCAATCGGCGGCCGCGGCGGCGGCGCCCGCGCCCGAGTTGCACCCGGCCTGGCAGCGGGTGCTGCTGGCGCGTCATCCCAAGCGCCCGCACTCTCTCGATTACATTGAACGGCTGTTCACCGATTTTCAAGAACTACATGGCGATCGCGCCTTCGGCGACGACCCGGCGATTGTCGCGGGCATAGCGCAGTTCGAAGGCCGACCCGTCGCCATCGTGGCGGAGCAGAAGGGACGCGACACCAAGCAGAAGCTCTTCCGGAATTTCGGCATGCCCAAACCGGAGGGGTATCGCAAGGCGCTGCGCGTGATGCAGATGGCCGCGAAGTTCCGGCGTCCGGTGATCACCTTCCTCGATACTCCCGGCGCCTATCCCGGCATCGACGCCGAGGAACGCGGGCAGGCCGAGGCGATTGCGCGCAACCTGCGCGAGATGACCGCGCTCGAGACCCCGGTAATCGCCGTATGCATCGGCGAGGGCGGCAGCGGCGGCGCACTCGCACTGGGAGTGGCCAATATCGTTCTGATGCTCGAGAACGCCGTCTACAGCGTGATCTCTCCGGAGAGTTGTGCCGCCATCATCTACCGCGATTCGGGGAAGGCCGAGCAGGCAGCCGCCGCGCTGCGGCTCACGGCGGAGGATCTGGAGAATTTCGGGTTGATCGACGGGAGCATTCCGGAACCGCCTGGCGGCGCGCATGAAGACCCGGCAGCCGCTGCCGAGAATCTCAGGACCGGTTTGCGCCGCTATCTCGACGAGTTGTCCGGGCTGAGCGCAACCCAGCTCGTCGAGCACCGTTACGCGAAGTTCCGCCGCATGGGAAACTTTTTCGCATGAAGAAAACCGCGTGGGTGGCCATCGCGTTCGTCGTCGCAGTGGTGGCGTTCGTGGTGCTGACCACCTTCCGGCAGCAGCGCTTTCGCTGCCAGGTCTGCGTCACGTTCAACGGCCAGCGGGATTGCCGCACGGCTTCCGCCACTACCCGGGAGCAGGCCGTCCGCGCCGCGGTAACGAACGCGTGCGCGCAGCTTGCCTCGGGGGTCACGGACTCGATCCGCTGCGAAAACACACCGCCCGATTCGGTCGAGTGGCGCTAATATCCGCCTCCCGGCGCCGTCGAACACAGAGGAAATCGCCTGCATTGGGGAATTCGTAGCAGGTCTGTACAATAGAAATTGAACTCCCGCTATCAGTCCTACGTCTAACAACTTGAGCCTGAGGGAGCTTTCTTGCGGTGAAGCCGAAAACCAAGATCCTGATTCTCATCGTTGCACTGGTGCTGGCCGCGAGCGGGATTTACGCCAGCATCGTGTACAGCAAAAGAGGCGTAGTGACGGTGCAAACCGGGCGGGTAGTACGCCAGGAACTGGTCAGCCAGGTGACCGCCTCCGGAGAGATTAAGCCCAAGAATTACATCAATATAGGCGCGAACGCGATGGGCCAGCTGACAGAGATCCTGGTCAAGGAGGGCGACCGCGTTCGCAAAGGCCAGTTGTTGGCCAAGGTGGAGGACGTACAGCCGACGGCCGATGTTCAGGCGCAGCAGGCGGCGGTCGCCTCGGCGGAGGCGGAATCGGCGGCTTCGGAAGCCGGGGTGAAGGCTGCCGACGAGAACATGAATACGCTGCAGGCGGAGATCGACCGCACCCGGGCCGATCTCAATCGCATGAAGGCGGACCTCGACCGCGCCGAGTCGCTCTACAAGGAGAATCTGCTGGCCCGGCAGGACTACGATTTGCGCAAGGCCACCTACGAGGCGCAGCAGGCCGCGCTGGCGGAGGCGCAGGCCCGGCTCGTGCAAGCGAAGGCGCAACGCGACCAGACGGCCGCGCAACTTGCCTCCACTCAGAAACGCGTCGCGCAGGCCCACGCGTCGCTGGTTCGCGCCTCCGACGTGCTGCACAAATTCAATGCCTATTCGCCGCTCGACGGAGTCGTGACGAACCTGCCGGTTCGGGTGGGAGAGACGGTGGTGCCCGGCATCCAGAACTCGGCCGCGAGCACGATCATGACGATCGCGGACATGTCGCTCATCACCGCGGAGGTCAAAGTAGATGAAAGCGACATCGTGAATGTCCGCCTCAACCAGCACGCCGACATCACCATCGATGCGATTCCGAACCGCACATTCAAGGGCCACGTCATCGACATCGGCAACACCGCCATCCTCCGCTCCACCGGGGTAGCCGCCTCGCAAAGCGCCGTCTCCAGCCAGGAGGCCAAGGATTTCAAAGTGACCATCGCGCTGGACGATCCGCCCGAAGAAGTCCGGCCCGGGCTTTCGTGCACGGGCAAGATCACCACGGCCACGCGCCCCAGCGTGCTCACGATTCCGATTCAGGCGCTCACCGTCCGGCAAAAGGGCGACCTGGAAAAGAAACCGGACAAGAACTCGGCGCAAGCGGCTCCGCTCGACCCGGCCGCCGAGAAGGCCCGCAAGGAAGAGATCCAGGGGGTGTTTGTCGTGAGCAACGGCAAAGCCGAGTTTCACAAAGTGGAGACAGGGATCAGCGGCAATACCGATATGGAAGTGCTGAACGGACTGAAAGACGGTGACGAGATCATCACAGGTTCTTACCAGGTGATCCGCAGCCTGCGAAACGATACCCGCGTCAAAATCGATAACAAAATTCCGGGGCAGAAAACCTAGAAACGAGAACGAATGACACCGGCTGCGGAGAAGGAACTCATCCATCGCGGCGAAGAGCTGAAGCGCGCGGGTATTGTGATCCGCACGTACAATCTCTGGAAGACGTACGTGATGGGAGACCAGGAGATTCACGCGGTCTCGGGCGTCGATATCGAGATCAAGCGCGGCGAGTACGTCGCCATCATGGGCCCCTCGGGATCAGGCAAATCGACGCTGATGAACCTGATCGGCTGCCTCGACTCGCCCACCAGCGGCCAGTATTACATCAATGGCAACCTGGTCAGCGAGATGAGCGACGACCAGCTCGCGCGCATCCGCAATAAGGAAGTCGGCTTCGTGTTCCAAACCTTCAACCTGCTGGCGCGCGCCTCCTCGCTCCACAACGTGGAGCTGCCGCTGATTTACGCGGGGCTTCCGGCCAACGAGCGTATCGAACGCGCCAAGGCAGCGCTGAAGGCCGTGGACCTGGAAGCGCGCATGCACCACCGCCCCAACGAGCTCTCCGGCGGCCAAAGGCAGCGCGTGGCGATCGCCCGCGCCCTGGTGAACAACCCCTCCATCCTGCTGGCCGACGAACCTACCGGCGCCCTGGACACCGCCACCGGCAACGAAATCATGGGGTTGTTCGAGCGCCTCTACCAGCAGGGCAACACCATCGTCCTGGTGACCCACGAGCACGACATCGCGCACCACGCCCACCGCATCATTCACATCCGCGACGGCAAGGTCGAAAAAGACGAACAGGTGAAGTAAGGG
>CAYMHP010000008.1:30219-39381 GCA_964390225.1 uncultured Solibacteraceae bacterium | reverse complement strand
ATAACAACCTTCATCGGATTGTCACCATTCGCCGATCCCCGAAGCTCGGGCGTGGCACCATGAGTTAAGGGCGTGGTGCGCCCGGCGGCGATACCAGTTCCACACCGGAACCGAGAACCGCTGCTGCAACCCGTTCGGAATCTTCCGGCAGAAGACTCATGCCAAACGGAAGATAGACCGCATGATTCGTCCAGTAATCGGCATTCGGGAATGAGCGCCGAGCCAGGTCGGAATAAGCGGGATGGCCGGAGAGCGTCCGGTATTGACGAACGGCTGCAATACCGTCCTGGCGCAAAGCTGCGACTAATGTGTCCGGTTCTGGAGTAAACACAATGTTGTGAAGCGGCGCCTCATCTCCGGGAACTCGATAGAGCATCTCGGGCAGTCTTGCGCTTAAGGCAGCGAAAGAGGCGCGCCGCCGTTCCAAACGCGATCGAAGGTCGCGGATTTGGCACAATCCGAGGGCAGCTTGAAGGTCAGTGAAGCGAAGGTTCGTCCCGATGCCTCGGTTCAGATTGGTCTTCCGCCATTCGAGGTCTCCCTGGTCGATGAAGGCTGCCGCGGCGTCAAACAACCGGGAGTCATCTGTCACAATGGCTCCACCCTGACCAGTGGTAACAATTTTCGGTACGCTGAACGAGTAGGTACCGATGGTTCCGAAAGTCCCGGCGGCCTGGCCGCGGTAGCGGTGTCCCAACGCGCACGCTGCATCCTCGATTAACGGTATGCCGCGCGAATTACACTGTTCCGCGATCGCCTCCAGATTTGCGCCGGTATAGCCGGAAAAATTCACGAAGCATACCGCCTTGGTATCGGCCGAAAGCGCTTCCAAACACTGCTCAACCGACATGCAGGCACTCGCCGGGTCGATGTCGACCAACCGCGGCCGAAGGCCAACTGATGCAAAGGCGTTAATCGTGGAAATCACTCCATAAGCCGGAACCAGAATCTCATCACCCGCTCGCAACCCGAGCGCCCGGACGGCAACGCTCAGCGCGATGGTGCCGCTGGTGGTTAGGACACAGTTCGTCACCCCTACGTACGCGGCAAGGGCTCGCGCGAATTCTTCCGTGGTGCGCCCGGGGCCGACAAAACCGGACAAGAGCTGATCACGCAGCGCGTCTCCGTACGCGACCGGAAACCAAGGTTCGGCGAGAGGAATATAGGTGGTTTCGTGGGAGGTGCTCGGCATCGGTTTCATGCTAACAAAGCCAGCCGCTGTTCATCGCGGTCCGCGTACCAGAAGATCGAACCAATTGAAATCCGAATCGTGGAACTCGAAACTCAGTACTACGTCGAACCGGGTGGGGGCCAACATGTACTCGAGTTTCTCGAGATTATGCCAATCAACCCAAGGCGCGCCGCCGTCCGTTCGATCGCCCCATCGTTCTGGGGAAAGACTGCCTTCGCGCAGCCACCGAGTCTTCGGATATGCGAGTTGCAGCCATCGTCCTCCTTTCTCCAGATGCCGTAGCAGATATTGGGCTTCCAAATGCGACGCCTCAAGCGGGATGTGATGCATCGATCCCGAACAATAGATGAAATCGAACTTGTTCAACGGCGCTAATGAGCGGAGATTTTCAATATACACACCCGACGCACTTAAGCCCTTCAGCCGGCAAATGCGTTCAACCAGTCGAACGTTAGATTCCACAATATCCACAAATGTAACTTGCGCGCCGGCCCGCTGATAGAATACTGTGTCGACTCCTAGGCCTGATCCGACTTCAAGCACGCGCTTGCCGCGGAAGACGTCGCCGTACAGCGCGTGCGCCCACCCACGGCTGCGGAAGGAGGCTCCGGCTGAGGCATCATCGTAGATTCGGTCCCATCGACTTTCCAGATCACCATCCGTCAGTTCCAGCAGTGCCGCCGAATGGATGCGATCGACGCCTCCGGGCACCTCCCCCCACTTCCCACGGAGAATGTTGAAGGATTGTTCCAGCAGCGGATCGAGCGAAAGATCCACGGGCCAAAGGCCGTGCGCCCTCGTCCAGTGGCTTTGGAATTTGGGATGCATGTTCATCGACGGCCTCAGGGCCGGGTGGCCTGCATATTCAGATTGAATTGGATGCCTCGCTCTTTTTCCATATGCGGGAAATATGCTTGGGAGAAATCGTCGATCGCGGCGTGCTCCGTGGTGCGCCAGTCCCATTTCTCGGGGCAAACAAATCCGGCTGCCCGTAAAACACTGCCTAGCGAGGGTTCGTCGAAAGTCGTCCTGTGATACCGATATCCACCCGCGCCGTCGGGGATCTTCCCGTACAGTGTCCCCAGAAACCACTCCAGTTTCAGGCCCGCGTTGTACAGTCGCGTGATCACCGCGAAATCCGGCACAGAAAGACGCAGGATTCCGCCCGAGTCCAACACCCGATACCATTCGCGAAGAACGGAGGAAAGTTCCTCACGATCAAAATATTCGATTACCTGGCAGGCATAGATAAGCGAAGCGGAACAGTCTCTTATATTGCTGAGCGACCGTATGTCCTGCACGTAGTCGACGTGCGGAAACTTTACCGCATCGATGTGAATAAAGCCGGGAATATGACGTTTCCCACACCCCAGATGGAGTTTCATGAGATCACGGCTTTGACGCGCTTGGGCGGACATAGTTGGCTGGTCGCGTTCAGGCGAATCCACCGCCGGATTCGGGAATGATCCGATAGGAGCGGCCACCGATTCGTACACGCGCATGATAAAGCGGATGAACCGTTAGAGCCCGGATGAGACGTTCTTGACTCTCATTCAGCTCTACATACGTCGGCAGGATACTCCTCCGGTAGTACGCTCCCGGCCCTTGCCGCGTAGATGGGACCTTCCCTTCCAGGATCGCGGGAACATGCTTCCGGAATAAACGGATCAACAGGCGATGGGAACGGCGCACCAGGTCGCCCGCCGTATGATAGGGTTTTATCGCAAAACGTTGTACTTCAATCAACTCGCCCGTATCCAAGTCTGGGTCCATATAGTGTATGCTGGCTCCGAACTCCGGTGCAGATTGCATGATCGCCTGATACGCGACGCCGACGCCGCGAAGTTCAGGTAACGGCGCGGAGTGAAAATTGATCCACTCCCTTTTTCTTTCGAATTCCGAGGCAGGAATGCGGTGTCCGTAAAGGAAAGCGATGCCGATGTCATAGTCATCTGGGAATCGATCGATCTTGCGATTCTCGGTGTCCGAAAAAACGATCTCGCACGAAAGGTCCTTCATCCAACGCAACAGGGATGGGCCCCATTTGCCGCGCGATAAATAAACGATGCGTGGCCGCTTCATGGGTGTCGGCCGAACCATGGTATCCGGCACAGGTACCAGCGGGTGGATTTGAGCAGCATCCCCTATTTTAGCCGAGTGTCGGGCGTAGCCGCGGAATCACGACGACCCCGATCCGCTCGCCCGCCCCAACATGGCGGCACTCGATAGGAAATGTTGGCCGGGATCGAGCCCGTTGTCGCTGAAAATTTGGGACATCCACTGAACATGATCGCGATCCGCATCAAACGCCTACCAGGTGGACCGGCAATCCAAGTTGGGTGGCAAGTTTAGCCGCTGCAATCAGCCATCGGCCCCACCCTGCGCCGATGTCCACCATCGTAAATCGCGTACGGGCGGAGACGATTGCCGCCATGAGACCGATCCACTCGAAAGATTCGCCGTTCAGGGGCGGATACCCTGCCGACACGGCGCCTCCCGGCAGTTGTTTGGATGTGCCGGTGAAAATCCAATCGGGCACGAGTACCCCAAAGAACCAAGCCTCAAAACCGGGAGGGACATTGGGGCGGAAGGGGCGGAATCGGGAAAAGAGAGGATGATGCGTCAGAAACCCACAAGACTCCAGTACAACCAAGATGTCGTGCAGCGACAGCGCGAACCATTTGCACGAGGCAAGGCTCCTTGTGTTCTGGCTCAGCCACTCGAGAATCGGGCATTTCACGCTTCGATCGCTATTGCCCCAGCTGGACTATGGCCTCGGAGGGAGAATGGCTTTTACCGTTTGTCGCTCACGCATCGAGTCTCTCTTGCTACCCGCTCTCAACAAGAATGAGACCCAGTTTTGTACCCGGCTTCGCATAGGACTAGCTGCCGCCGATTTTCGTGATATCCTCCTGGAAGTTGAGCACCCTGAGGATTCGCGGAAGCTAATCACCTGACAACGATACGTCGGAGGGCGCAGGGCGGAAATCGCGATATTTACTCCGCTGTACTTGCGCCGCAATAACTAAACTCGGTAGAAGGGGTAGACTCTAAGGACTAAAGGTCAGGAACGTGCAAAGCTTCCGGGAAGCGATTCTTCGATACCACACTCTGTACCGCCTTTTTCGTATTCTCACCGGTTCCCGCCGTGTGAACCGGCTGTTTATCGAACAGTACGTTCGGCCTCTGCCCGGCGAGTTTGTCTTGGACGTAGGATGCGGTCCGGCCGATGCATTTGCCCTGCTTCCGCCAGTTAATTATGTCGGGATTGACATGTCCGAAGATTACATTGCCTTTGCTCGCCGGAGATTCGGCGACCGGGCTAGATTTGTGTGCGGCGATCTCAGCAGGCTAGAGCAGGCCGGTCTTGAACGCTTCGACGTCGCGATCGCGATGGGAGTCATCCATCATCTGAGCGATGACCAGGTAATCGAAGTTCTCACTAACGTACGCACTCTCCTTCATCCTGGCGGCCGTTTCGTCAGCTATGATCCATGCTTTACAGAGCCGCAGCACCCGCTGGCCCGCTGGATTCACCGCCATGATCGCGGGCGCTTTGTCCGGCTGGACCGGAATTATGAAGACCTGATAAGGCGTGTGTTCCCCGAGTACCGCAAGCACATCCGGACGGACCTGTGCACGGTCCCGGCAACAGTGATCATTTTCGATTGTCCGACGGGCTAGGGCGGCCGGTCGGCGGCGCTCAGGATAGGATTAGCTTACCGGCTTCGACCTGCTGCCGGGTACGTTCCAGGTCCTCGGGTGAATCGACCCACCACAAGCCCTCGGACATTTTATAACCGTAAAGCGGCTGTTGAGCCGCGATGAGGGCGGGCAGCACCTCGCGCCCGAAATCGGTGGGGCGGCCTACAGGAATGAAGTCCAAAACCGCAGGCTCCAACACCAGGATACCGGCGTTCACCCAAGGACTGAATACCTCGTGGGAAGCAGGCTTTTCGATGAAACGAAGAACTCGCCCGTTCGCATCCGCTTCCGCGACGCCGCTAGCCGTCGCGTTCTCCCGGTAGAACAGCGCTACCGTGGCGATGGCAGCCTTGTCTTTGTGGTATGCGCATAACCGGGATAAGTCGCACGTCGTGAGGTTATCGGCGTAAATCACGAGAAATGTTTCCGTGAGCTGGCCGGCAACATTCTTCGCCGCACCCGCGGTTCCGAGCAGGCTGCTCTCCCACGAGTACGTGATGTTAACACCAAAGGAACGGCCATCGCCAAAATGTTCGCGGATCATTTCGGGCCGGTAGTGGAGGTTGATGATGAGCTCGGAAATGCCATGGCGGGCAAGCAGGCGGACATTGTGCTCCAGGATAGGGCGCCCGGCGATTTCGAGCATCGGCTTGGGACGATGCGCCGTCGCAGGACCCAGGCGCGTTCCTTCCCCGGCAGCAAGAAGCAGGGCCTTCATTACAAAGAGCCGCCGCCGTTCGGAACAGTGCTAGAATCAGCTTTCATTTGCTCGCCTGGGGCCTCATCGTTGGTGGTAAACCGGTTCTCAATGTACCATAATGGAGCATGCTGAAACCTTCCAGAAACTAGCGCGCTAAGCTGATGGGACAAACGCACTTACACGGGCCGGGGGCGTCCTCCTGGGCCGACATCCACCGCAAAGACGCGTCCTGGCGCAAGCAATTGATCGGCGACATTAACGAAGTGTTTGTGGTGCCCCGTTACGTCAAGCTGTTTTATGAGACCTTTGGCGGGGGATCAAATCAGGACTTCTTCGAAGTCGGTTCCGGCAACGGCGACCTTTCGCGTGCCGTGCTGTCGGCCAACCGCGGACAGATCCGCCGCTACGTGGTTTCCGATTATTTTCCGGAAGCGGTGGAATGGTTGAAGGAATGCGGTCTGGAGGCGGTACGCGCGGATGCACAGGCTTTGCCTTGCCAGGACCAGGAATACGACGCAGTGGTCGATTTCGACGTGATGCACCACGTGGAGAGGCCGCGCGATATGGCGCGGGAGATGATGAGAGTGGGCCGCGGCAAAGCGCTCCTGGTGGAGTCCAATGGGCTCAGTATTCCGAGGCGATTGCTGGAATTCACACCGGGACACCGGGCCGCCGGCGAACGCTCCTACACGCCGTCGCAATACCGAAGCTTTTTTGCGGGGCATCCGGGCTTCTCCGTCACGCGCTTCGAGATTTACCCCTTTCTGTTTCCGTTCAAATGCCCGCGGTGGTTTTTACCGGCTCTGGTGTGGTTCAACCACCGCGTCGAGAGCATTCCTTTGTTCCGGTGGCAATGTTCGAGCGTTGTGATTACCATCGAATATGAGAGGACAGCATCGTGATTGAAGGGAGCGGCTTATCGCTTTCGGTCGTCTTACCAGCGTTTAACGAAGCCCATCGCCTGCCCGCGACCCTGAGCGAGATCCGTCCTTACCTGGACTCCCGTTTCCAGGAATACGAAGTGATTGTTGTCGATGATGGCAGTACGGACGAGACTGCGGCGCTGGTACACGAGACTGCCCGCTGCTGGCCGAATCTGCGCCTCATCCGGCAGCCCCGCAACCTAGGCAAAGGCGCGGCGGTGCGACGCGGATGCCTCGCGGCGAACTGCAGCGTGGTGCTGTTCATGGATGCCGACTTGGCGACTCCGATTCAGGAGGTCGAATCGATGCTGTCGCATTTTGAGGCGGGTGCGTACAAGGCCGTCGTAGGGGTGCGGACCTACCAGGAATTGGAGTCGAAATGGCGCCGGGTGATCGGTCTTTCCCTGCAGCTAATGGCGCACCTCATCGTATTCGAGAAGGCGGTAGTGGACAGCCAGTGCGGCTTCAAGTGCTTCAGCCGGGACGTAGCGCAGCAGTTGTTCAGCCGGTCGCGTGTTGATGGAGGAATGTTCGATATTGAGCTGTTCTTCATCATGCACCGGCTGGGCATTCCCGTGTATTACCAGCCGGTGCATTGGGTGAATAAGGCGGGATCGCGGATCAACATCCTGCGCTGCGTGCTGCTGGACCCGCTGGACTTGATTGCCATCCGGCTGCGCGGGGCGACGGGCGTTTATGCGAAGGAATCCCTCAAAGGGCGCGCCCAGACGGTTTGAACGACGAGCACGCTCTGCGAATTAGCGAACCGCTGCGCGTACCGCACCCTGCACTTCGTCTGTTTTATTAAGTTGCCGCCAGACGTTCGAATCCTTGCGGGCCAAAAGGGTCACACGCGTTACAATGACCTCGGCCTTTTCCCCACTTGGACTATCGTTTTCGACAATCAACTTTTCGGAATCCTCGGGATGCCCGACTTCGAGCGTCAGATCGCGATTTGCAGAACTTCGCTCTAGCGAAGCACGGTTGTAGAAGTGTTTTCCACCCGAGGAGAGAATGCCGAACCCCGCGGTGCCGTGTACTACCCTGGCCGAGATACGGATCCAAACTTTCCCTGATTTTTGCACCGGCGACAGTTTGAGGGGAAGGAAGGCCGCATATGACCACTGTCCTGCCGGCGTGACGATGTCCACCGCGTCGCCCTTCTCGATCAATGTGGCCGTGCTGGTCGGTGAAATGTCAGCTGCCCGCAGGAAGCCAGCCACCTCCCGCAGAACCCTGCTCTCGAGACGCTCGAAGAACCGAGAGCGGGCACGGGCAAAAAGACTGATCTTCGCAATCAGCACCTCCGCGTTTTGGCCTCCCGGTGTGTCATTTTCAATTATCAACTTACTGGAATCCTCGGGATGCGCGAGCATCAGAACGACATCATGAAAGCTGGAGGACGGCGCCACGGAGGTCCGCACTGCGAACTTGCTTTCATCTCTCGTCAGTACACCGAACCCTGCAGTTCCGTGGAGCACCTTGGCGGAAACCCGCACCCAGACCTCACCGGAGTCACCACTGTCAAATGGCAGCGGCTGCGCGGCAGCATAAGCCCATTGCGCGGGCAGAGTGACGATATGAAGATTGTTATCCGGCTCCACCGATACGGTGCCGCCACCAGCCACCACGTCCGCCAAAGGTAACGCGCCGTCCACTTCCTTAAGCCCTTCCTTGCCAATGAGGTCCTCCATGCGCGAAGCCTTCGGGAAAACGTTGAGCAATCCCAGATAGAGAGCCAAAGGGCCGTCTGATACCCTTGTCTCCCGATCACCTGTGATAGCGAACCCAGCTTGGTTCAGCGCGCTCCGTGCCTTCGCGTTCGCAACGGGCCCTGTAGAAATGACCAGAATATCCGAGCCGCTGCCAACCCTATCAATGCTGGAAGGTGGCAGTTTCGGGAGATCGTTATTCACGAGTGTCCAGCCCCACAGGTATAACGAACTCAACCCAGCCAGCACATCCTGTTTCGTTTCGTGGCTGTCGTACCACACCAGCAATTGCCTATCGGGCCGCAACTGGTTCGCCCAGGCGTCACCCGCTACAATGACATTGAACCCCTGCTTATTCGTATAACCTCGCCATCCCCCAAACCAACCTTGCTGGTTCTGAAGCGCGAGTTGCAAACCGCACACCAGCAAAAAAGCAGTACTAAACGCGACCAAGGCTCCTCGCGGACGTGACCGCAGCAACGCAAACGCAACCCCCCCGATTATTCCTATCCCGGTTAACCAAAAAGCCTGCTTACTCCAAAGTATTCCAAGACCGGGATGTGCCTGGATATAACTGGCACTCACACCGGCGAAGCGCGCAAGCCAATTCGCCAGAAAAAGCAAGCTGCCGCCGGCCACCAACACCACACCGGAAAGAACGGCGCAGGACTTCCGGCTAAGCACTGCCAATTTCTCATTCAGAAGGGCGGCGACTCCCATCACGTATGTTGGGAATACAAAATCGACATAGAATAACAGTTTAGTAAACGGGAACCCAACGATCTGCCAGGTCCATACAGTTGCGTATGAGACCAGATAGACAGTAAGCAGCGCTCCTTCCACTCCTCGAAACCTCCGTTTCAACAAGGCAAACACGGCGACCGGAACTAGAGCTGTAAAGTGCACAAGCCAGTATGCTATGCCGATCCA
>CAYMHP010000008.1:0-30209 GCA_964390225.1 uncultured Solibacteraceae bacterium | reverse complement strand
AGAACACGAACGATCCGGTTGGCGATCAGCTCCCCGCCGGCACGACGCTCATCTTCGACAAGCTCGGGTTCACCGCGCGCGCCCCGCTCAAACCGGAGGAGCCACTTCCGAGCGTATGCATCAGAGAATTGCTTATGTATAACCAATGACCTACTAACACGCGGTAAACGGCACAGAAGGCGACGAACGTCACAAACGCACCGAGCCCCATAAAGACGATACTCTCGAAGAAGGAATGCTTTCGGCCCAGCCGGTTTAAGAGGTAATACGCCAGGAGAAGAGTCCACGCCAGATTAAGCCACAGTATGTGAGAGGAGACCAAACAGGTGCACGACATACCTGCTCCTAACAACCAGAACCTATATTTGTCCGACGTGGCGGCCGACACGAGGCAGAAGAAGGCCAGGCTGTAGTAGGCAATGCCTATTCCGTCAACGTAATCCCAGCCAAATGCCATCAAGAAATAGGGCTGAACGCTGATCAGCGAGGCACAAAACAGAGCGGTACGTTCGTTGAACAGTTTCTGTAGCGAAAAATATAGGCTGAATAGAGCGGTATAGATTATGAGGAGCTTTAGAACGTAGTTTCCGACCAGCGGTCCGAAGACATGATAAATGGCCGAGCCCAAAAGAGTAACTGACAGCCGGTCGCCATAGTATGCCGAAGGAAACGCAAGGAGTTGCGCCTTGAGATGAAGGAAATAGCTTACATAGAGCCAGGGATCTATCATACCGCCCTGGCTTGAAGTGAATGCCCAGTAATCGTTGAGGAAAGCGAGAGTAAATGGAAATATGGCCAACACTGCAAGATGGCCCAGATGACGTCGTGGCGTTCCTGCGAAATCGAGGCCCAAACTCGTCCCACTAGCAACAGTGACTCGCGCTGCGCTGGATTTCATGACATTTTGGCCTGTCCGTAAAACCGTTAACCCGGAAGTGCTTTCACTTGCGGGCTCAACAATCCAAACACCGAATTGCTATGTTGCACTCTTAGACGGAGCGCAACATCCAATAGTATAGAAAGGGGCCGACCTGCTTGCGAGTAGTCTCAAACGGCGCCAGCGCAATCGCATCCTTTACGCTCGGCCATTGATCCAAATACGGACAGAGATAATCCCACTCCTCGTCCACGATCCGCGCGAAGTTCCGCAAGCCTCCTGTAATTGTAAACACACGGTTTCGAAGCAACCAAAACAACACGCGAATTTGAGGACTGCTGGGGAAATCGATGATACCCAGCGTGCCGCCAGGTTTGAGCACCCGATGGCATTCCTGGAGAAAACGCGCTACTCCCTCGGCGTCGCCCATGTGATGAAGGGCGTGCAGGTTGATGATCAGGTCAAACGTTGCATCCGGAAACGGCATATGCTGTACGTCCCCGTGATGGAGTTCCGGGCTGGTGGAGGTCGTCTTGGGCTGAGGTGTAGCATCGATTCCAGTGAGGTTCCGAAAGCCGAGACCGCGCAATGCAGCCAGGGCTTCTCCCCTCCCACAGCAGGCGTCGAGGATGCGAATGTCTCGCGGCAGGCTTCCCAGCCCCAGCCGTTTCAGTTTCGGGCCAAGCTTGGCTGTCCTCCTGCTGTAGTAGGGCTCTTCGTAGTGCGCCGATTCCCAACCCGCCGATTCTGCCGGGATATATGCCGGGGTGTCCATAGTGAAGACTACAGGCCGAAGATGCCTCGAATGTCTCATTTAAGCAGAGGGGCAAAAAACGTGTCAACGTGGATTGCGTCCCCCGCGGCTGCAAAAACTTGCGGCTGCTCGGGTCTGGCCCCTACACTGGTTTTTCCGCTAATGATCAGCGCTCAGCGTATACTCCTGACCGGTTTTCCGGGGTGGCTAACTTCCGCCTTGCTCCACGACTGGGCCAACGCAACTCCCGGATGGCTAGGGAACGTGAGCGCTCTGGTGCACCCCGAACTCTATCGCGATGAAGAGCGTGCAAAGAAGGGATACCCCTTCCTGCGACGGTTGATTCCTTATGACCTCTCGCAACCGGCGCCGATCGCGGAGGAACTGGCCGGGATCGACGTTGTCCTGCACAGCGCGGCCGTGATTCACGTCCGGCGCACAAAGGAATGGTACCAGACTAATACCAAGGGCACGCTGGCACTCGCCCGCGCTGCGGTCGAAGCCGGGGTGCGGCGCTTCGTCTTTATTAGCTCTAACGCGGCGGGGGGGCGAAGCGATTCGCAGCGGCGGCTGCTGACGGAAGCGGATCAGCCGGCTCCCATGAGCCATTACGGGCGCAGCAAGTGGTTCGCCGAGCAGCAGTTGATGCAGTTGCACAAGCCCGGCCGCTTCGAGGTGGTGATCCTGCGGCCGTCCATGTTTTACGGGCCGCCCGTCCCAGAGCGGCACATCGACGTTTATCGCCGCATCCTGCACGGCCGCATGCCTATGGTCGGAGACGGCTCTTTTGCCCGCAGCATTACGTACATCGACAACCTGGTACAGGCGACGAAGCTGGCCATGACTCAGCCCGCGGCGGCCGGCGAGACCTATTACATTGTCGATTCGGAGCCGTACACGACGCGGCAAATTTCGGAAGCTATGGCAATCGCATTGGGCGTGACGCCGCGTTTCCTGCGCTTGCCTCGTTTGCTCGCGCCCATGGCGTTTGCGCTCGACCGCGCGCTGGCCCTTGGGGGAATCTACTGGCAGAATCTCCACCTTCTGGGAGAGGCGGACTGGCACGTCGGTATCTCCTGCCAGAAGGCCATCCAGCAACTCGGGTACCGGCCCGCCATCGGACTCGATGAAGGAATGCGCCGGGCAGTCGAGTGGTGCCGCCAGCAGCGCAAGCTGTAGGGGCGAAGCCCTGGAATCAATCACCCTCGGCAGTCGCTGCCGCGAAATGTTCCGATGACTCGGTCCCCGTGAACCCCAGGCCCAAATTCACGCAGTCGGCTACTCCTTCGAAGACGTCTCGTGGGAGGATGCGCCAGCAGTCCACAATCGCCGGACGCCCCCGGTCCCGTTTCAGAGTGTCCGGCGATAAGTTCCGGAACTCAGCCCACGGTGTCATGATCGTCAGAACGTCCGCCTGGGATGCGCATTCGGAAAGGCTGCGCGCAAAAACGATGTTTCCTGCCAGTTGGATCTGTGCGTTCTCCATCGCGGCCGGATCGTAGACAGCGACGCGCATGCCCGCAGCCAGCAGTTCTTTCGCCACCGCTAGCCCTTGCGACTCCTCCACCACGTCGGTATCCGGCTTGTAGGACAAACCCAGAATCCCTACCGTGCCTCCTTCCGGCAGGCGCGACAGGATCAACTCCGCCAGGCGCGGCACCTGCCGCCGGTTCATGGCATCGGTCGCTTCCGCGAGTAGCGCTGGGACACCGTTGGCACGCGCCAGGGCCGAGAACGCGATATTGTCCCGCGGAAAACACGGACCGCCATATCCCAGCGCACCTTTCAGATACTTCTTCCCGATGCGGCTGTCACATCCGATGGCCGAGGTCACTACGTCAACGTCCGCGCCGGGCAGTGTCTCGCAAACCTGCGCCAGCATGTTCGCGTAAGAAATCTTCGTCGTGACAAACGTATTCACCGAGAGTTTCGTCAGCTCCGCATTCACGTAATTCATCCGCTGGATCCGCGGGTTACTTTCGCAGACACCCTGGTAGAGGCTCTCCAGAAGATCCCCCGACCGCGCGTCGGATTCCCCGATCAGGATCATGTCGGGGTTCAGCATGTCGTGTATGACGCTGCCCAGCGCGATGAACTCGGGGTTATAACACAGGCCGAAATCTTCGCCGCACTGTCTTCCCGAGTGCGCCTCCAGCACAGGCCGAAGCCTCCCGCCGGTCGAACCCGGCATCACCGTGCTCGAAAGCACCACCAGGTGCCACGCCTTTTTCTTGCGCAACGCAGCGCCGATCTTCTCCGCCGCGCTGAGCACATAACGCATCGAAAACGTTCCGTCGGAATCGGAAGGGGTTGGGACAATAATGAAGGTTGCCTCGGTCGCCTGGATGGCCTCGTCGTAGTCCTGCGTGGCCGAAAGGCGCTGCCGGTTCGCCTGAATCATCTCCGAAAGTCCCGGCTCCGTGACGGGAGCTCGTCCCTGCTGGATCGCTGTCACGTATGCTGGATTTACATCCACGCCCACTACGGTGTGGCCCTTGTGAGCCAGCACTGCCGCCATCGGGGCGCCCAGTTTTCCCAATCCGATGATCGATATCTTCATGTGTCCTATTCCTGGCGTACGATCGGCATCCGCCAGCCTGTGCCGAACGCGCGTGAAGTCACCTTTAAAACCGGTGCGGCTTGCTTGCGCTTGAATTCCGCGATCCGGACCATGCGAACCACGCGCCGCACGGTCTTGTCGTCGAAACCCCGCGCGATAATTTCGTCCGCCGCTTGGCACTGCTCGATGTGCAACTCCAAAATCTGGTCCAGCAGGTCGTACGGGGGGAGCGTGTCCTGGTCCTTCTGGTCGGGCCTCAGCTCCGCGGACGGAGCCTTGGTAAGAATGGACTGCGGGATATCCGGCCTCCGCCGGTTGCGCCAACACGCTACGCGGTAAACCATCGTTTTGGGGACATCCCCGATCACCGCCAGCCCGCCGTTCATGTCGCCATACAGCGTGCAGTATCCCACCGCGATCTCGGATTTGTTCCCCGTGGTCAGCAGCAACGAGCCGTACTTATTGGAGAGCGCCATCAGCAGGGTGCCCCGGATGCGCGATTGGATATTCTCCTCGGTGACATCGGGCGGGAAACCGCAAAAGGCCTCCTGCAAGGCGCCCTGATACGTTCCCATGATTTCGGAAATTGGCAGCATCATTGTCTGGATCCCGAGGTTTCGCGCCAACTCCACCGAATCGTCGATGCTGCCCTGGCTCGAATATACCGACGGCATCATCACTCCGAGAACGTTCTCTGCGCCTACCGCGTCGGCTGCAATAGCGGCCGTCAGCGCCGAATCCACGCCGCCCGAAAGGCCAAGCAACACCTTCCGGAATCCGGTCTTTCGGGCGTAATCGCGGACGCCAAGCACCAGCGCGCGCCAGATCTCCGACTCCGCTGCGAAATCATCGGACGCCAGTTGGCCCTGGGCCGCAAGATCCACCACCACCACGTCTTCTTCGAAAGCCTTGGCCCGCGCCAGAAGCCGCCCTTGCGCATCAAACACGCAACTCCGGCCATCGAAAATCAAATCGTCATTGCCCCCAACCTGGTTGACGTACGCCACGGGCGTCCCATATTTCTGAGCAATGTGCCCAAGCATTTGCTCACGCAATACCTGCTTGCCCACGGTGAACGGCGACGCGGAGAGATTTACGATCGCGGCGGCCCCGCCCTCCACCAGCGCTTCGATGGGGTCCCGGTGATACCGCCGCCGCTTCCAGAAATCACGGTCGTTCCAGACGTCTTCACAGATGCTGACCCCCAGCGTGCTTTGATTCAGCTCCAGAAAATGGCATCCCCGGGCCGGCTCAAAGTACCGGTCCTCGTCGAACACATCGTAGGTCGGCAGCAGCGTCTTGTGAAACGCGGGCCCCACAGCTCCATCTTTCAACAGCACCGCGCTGTTAAACAGCGGCCGGCCCATTTCCGCCGGATTCGGAGTCGCAGCACCGATCAGCACGGGAATGGAGCCCTGTAGTTCCGCTGCGAGCTGCGTCAGCATTTGGCAACTCCGGCTGACGAACCCCTGGCTCATCAGCAAATCTCGCGGCAAATAGCCCATCAACGCCAGCTCCGGAGTCACGGCAAGATCTGCGCGGAGCGATTGCGCATCGCGCGCTGCCCTGAGAATCAGCTCAGCATTCCCGGTAAGATCGCCTGCTGTAGGGTTGATCTGGAGAAGTGCTAGTCGCAATGGAACTCTACCGTTACGAATACGTCTACAGGGCCAATCTGGCCGTCCCGACCGAGGACCCAGTGTAACAATTTTCTATTCGTTTTTAAATCTCTTTTCCTCTACGACATCACTCCCCACCCGAGTCCTCTCTGCGATCCGTTTCAAGTTACAATGCGTCATTGCGACTCCGGTCTGCCCATGTGGAACGGTGACTATACTTTCCTGCTCGGGAACCTCGTCAAAAAAGACTTCAGGGTTCGGTACCGCAACATGTCTCTCGGAGTGTTTTGGTCACTGCTCAACCCGCTGGTAACAATGGGTGTTCTGACATTCGTTTTCACCCTGATCTTCCCCTCCAATCAGCCAAAGTTTCCGGTTTTCGTGCTTTGCGGCCTGGTGCCGTTCAACTTCTTTTCCCTGGCATGGAGCGCCGGTACAGCCTCTCTGCTGGATAACCATTCCCTCGTCAAGCGCGTCCCGGTGCCGCGCGAGATCATCCCCATCGCCACGGTGCTCGGCAATTGCGTGCATCTCCTGATTCAGATTGCGCTGCTACTGACGTTCACGCTGGCGTTTGGCCTCGGCGTGAACCGCCACTGGGTGTGGCTCCCGTTCGTCTGGGGGATGGAACTGATCTTCGTCTGCGGGCTGACGCTGATCTCTTCAGCAGTCAACATTTACGTGCGCGACACACGCTATGTAGTTGAGTCGATCAACGCAGTCTTGTTCTGGCTGGTGCCCATCTTTTATTCCTTTGAGATTATCCCACCGCGGTTTTCGGACATTTTTCAATTGAATCCTGTTGCCGCGCTCGTGCTCGCGCTCCGCAATATTCTCATGAGGGGGTTGCCGCCGCCGCCCAGCCTCTTGATCAAGCTGAGTCTGGTTTCTCTTCTGATGCTGGCCGCCGGCTTGTTCGTATTTCGCCGTCTGAAACAGGACTTTTACGATTACCTCTAGTTATGGCCCTTATCGAGTTCGAGCATGTTACGAAAGCGTTTGCCCATACGGGGGGGGCCAAATTACTAAGGGCGCACCTGGCGGATCGGCTTCGCAGAAAAGATCGATCCGTGTTCTTTGCTCTAAAAGATGTCTCCTTTCGAGTGGAGCGTGGCCAGAGTCTTGCGATCATTGGCGGCAACGGAGCCGGCAAGAGCACGCTGCTGAGCCTGGTAACGGGGCTGTGCCGGCCCACCGAAGGGAGCATCGCCGTAAACGGACGCCTGGCTGCGCTGCTCGAACTGGGATCGGGCTTCCATCCCGACCTCACCGGCCGTGAAAACGTATACCTGAACGCCTCGCTTCTCGGCCTTACCCGCAGCCGTACCGAACAGTGTTTCAAGGCGATCGTCGAATTTTCCGGCGTGGGCGAATTCATGGACGATCCCGTCCGCACCTATTCCAGTGGGATGCAGATGCGTCTGGCGTTCTCCGTCGCGGTTCACGTCGATCCCGACATTCTGATCGTGGATGAAGTCCTCGCAGTCGGCGATGCGGCCTTCCAGGCCAAGTGCTTCGAACGCATTCAGGATTTCAAGCGCGCCGGCAAAACGTTGCTCTTCGTTTCCCATGCCCCCTCCCTTGTGAAGCAGCTATGCGATCGCGCACTCTGGCTCGATCACGGCGAGTTGATTCTGTTGGGGACACCCGCTGAAGTCCTCGAAGCCTATTCGGGCGGCCTCGAACGCCTCAAGCGGTGAGTGGATCTGGTTGTTTGCGGTCAGGGCAGCAGCACGATTTTGCCCCGAGTGTGTCCCTGTTCAAGGAGCCTGAGCGCCGCCGCGATTTTCATGCTATCCCCGAACTCGCAATTTGAACTCTCTAAGTCTGGAGGTCCTCACGGCCCGATTCTCAGTTCGACCGAACCTCCCGCTTTGCAGCCGGTGACTTCGGCTGCGGAGCCCTGGCCCACCGAGATCTCGAGATACCCCGAACTGCCTTGGATTACGAACAGCTCGCCGCCCGGCTTTTCGGCGTAGTTGTGGGCGACCGCGTTAATGCGGCGAGAGCCGAGCGATAGTGAGAATTTTCCATCCGCGAGGCTTGGCAGGCTGGCGGCGTGGAAATTGGTAACCAGGTTCCCGAAACGGTCGATGCGCAGAATCCGCCCAGTCCATGCCTGCTTGCCGCTTTGTTTGGGAGTGTCCAGATCGAGCCGGACATAATCGCTAATGGGTTTACCCATCTTTGACGCCGCCACGCCCGCGGCGAGGTGGGCAGCCACGGGAGAAAAGATATCGCGCCCGTGAAACGTCTGGCTAACGGTCTTCAGGAAGTATTTCCGGTTGCTGATTACCCGGACTTTGTGTTTCTCGCGCGAGTAGATCAGGGAAAGAATGCCATTATCGGGCGCAACGAAGTACTGCCCGGCCGCCTCGGCGATTATGGGACGGCGGGCGGTCCCGACGCCCGGATCGACTACCGCGAGATGCACCGTGTTCCGCGGGAAGTAGCGGTACGCCTGGGCGATCAGGAAGGCGGCTTCAGCGATGGAAAAGGCGGGAACTTCGTGGGTGATGTCAACCAGCCGGGCTTGCGGGCAGATGCTCAGGATGACCCCCTTCATCGTGCCCACGAAGTGGTCCGCCAGGCCGAAATCGGTGGTCAGGGTTAGGATTGGTTTGGCCATTGTTAAAATAGGCTTTAGTGCAGCGCTTCTATTTCGACCACAACGCCACGACTCCGGTTGCCCCAGAAGTAGTGGAGAGCATGGTGTCGTGTCTCGGTCAAACGTATGGTAACGCGTCCAGCATTCACCATTTCGGGCAGGCGGCCAAGCAGCGTTTGGAAGCGGCACGGCGGCAGGTAGCCTCACTGCTGCACGCCAATCCCACCGAGATCGTGTTCACGAGCGGCGGCACCGAGGCCGACAACTTGGCGATTCTGGGAGCGGTTCGCGCCGCGCCAGCAACGTCGAAGCACGTCATCACCACGGCCATCGAGCATCCGGCGGTGCTGGGGGCGTTCGCACAGCTCGAGCGTGAGGGCGTTGCGGTAACGCGCGTCCCAGTAGGGGCCAGTGGGGTTCTCGATCCCGAGGACATTTACCGCGCTCTGCGGCCCGAAACGGTGCTGGTTTCGGTGATGCACGCCAATAACGAGACCGGGGCGATTCAGCCGATTCGGGAGATCGCGGAGAAGGTCGAGGCGCTGGTTCACGTGGATGGGGTGCAGGCGCTGGGCAAGATTCCCGTGGACGTGAAGGCGCTGGGAGTCGACTTATATAGCGTTAGCGGTCACAAGCTGTACGCGCCCAAGGGGGTGGGAGCGCTGTACGTGCGCAAGGGCACGCGCTTGGGAGCGATCGCGTTCGGCGGGCATCACGAGCGCGACCGGCGCCCGGGCACCGAAAACGTACCGGGGATCGCCGCGTTCGGCACGGCCGCGGAGCTTGCGGAAGCTAATCTGGCCGTGGAGTCCGATCGGCTGGCGGGTTTGCGCGACCGGCTCGAACGCGCGGTTCTCGATCGCATCCCGGCGACCGGAGTGAACGGAGCGGGATCACCTCGCACGCCCAATACGAGCAACATTTACTTCGATGGAGTGGATGGCGAGGCGCTGGTGATTGCGCTCGATCTGCGCGGGTTTGCGGTTTCGACGGGCGCGGCGTGCTCAAGCGGCGCACTCGAGCCCTCGCACGTGCTGACTGCGATGGGCCTGACCCGCGAGCGCGCGCGGGCGAGCATGCGCTTTTCACTCGGGAAGTCAAACACAGCCGCGCAGGTAGACGCGCTGGTCGAGGCGCTGGAAGCCTCCATGGCCCATCTTCGCAGAATCTCGGTACATGCCTGAGCCTCCCATCGCCGTCGCGATGAGCGGCGGGGTCGACAGTTCCACCGTCGCCGCACTCCTGGTGCGCCAGGGGCATCCCGTGGTGGGGCTCACGATGCAACTGTGGAATCAGCGCCGTCTGCCGGAGGTCTCGACCGAAAGCGCCACCGGGCGCTGCTGCTCGCTCGACGACGTATACGATGCGCGCCGCGTGGCAGAGCAGATCGGAATTCCCTATTACGTGGTGAATTTCGAGCAGCAGTTCGAGGAACTGGTGGTGAAGCCGTTCGTTGAGGAGTACCTGGCCGGCCGCACGCCGATTCCCTGCACGCTTTGCAATAACTACATTAAGTTCGACCGCTTCCTGGAGATGGCCGATTCGGTGGGCGCGCGGCAGATCGCCACCGGCCACTACGCGCGCGTGCGGTATGACGAACACTCCGGGCGCTATCAGTTGCTGCGGCCGGTGGACCGCTCCAAAGATCAAACGTATTTTCTGTTCGGATTGACGCAGCCGCAACTGGCCCGAACCTTGTTTCCGTTGGGCGAGCTTACCAAGCCTGAGGTGCGGGAACTGGCGCGCTCGATGGATCTGGCCGTCGCGGCAAAGGGCGATAGCCAGGAGATTTGTTTCGTGCCGAACGGCGATTATGCGGCTTTTCTGAGCGCTTACCTGAAAGAGAGCGGAGCAGCGCCGGAAGGGACGCAAGGCGCGATTGTCACCACTGCCGGCCGCGTTCTGGGCGAACACGCCGGCGTGCACCACTTTACCGTCGGCCAGCGGCGCGGGCTGGGAATCGCCGCGGGGGAGCCGCTGTACGTGATCGCCACCGATCCCACAACGCGGCAGGTGGTGGTCGGAACGAATGACGAACTGCTGCGCGCGAGCTTCTACGCAAACCAGGTGAACTGGATTTCTCTCGCGCAGATCTTGGCGCCCGTGAGGGCGGAAGTGAAGATCCGCAACAAACACGCGGGGGCGGCGGCGACCCTGCGTCCGACGGGTAACATCGATCGCATCGAGGTGATCTTTGATGAGCCGCAGCGCGCCATTACTCCCGGCCAGGGCGCCGTGTTCTACGATGGCGATCGTGTGCTTGGCGGCGGCTGGATCGAATAGATCCGCTACAATGCGGTTTCATGCGCCAGCGCTCGGCTATCCGTAATGCTGCCGAGTACGTGCTTGCGCTTGCGGCGCTAAAATCTCTCGAATGGTCGCCGCGCTCTTTGGCCTACCGGCTGGCGAACCGCTACACGCGCCTTCTGGACCGGTTTATGCCGCGGCTGCGCATGGTGGCGCGAACCAACCTTGCATTTGCTTTCCCCGAGCTGAATGAGCGGCAGCGGGAGGACGTGATCAACGGCGTTTTTCGTTCGATCGCGCGGCTGCTGGTCACGTTCGCCAAGTTTCCATCCATCGATCCCAAGAACGTAGAGCAGTGGATCCGGCCGGAAGGCTACGAGCATTTTCAGAGGGCGCTCGGCCATGGCCACGGCGTCCTGTTTGCCACAGCGCATCTTGGGAATTGGGAGCTGAGCGCCTATGCCCATGCATTCTTTGCGGGGCCGATGAACGTGATTGTTCGCCCGCTTGACAACCCGCTGATCGATTCCCTCGTCGAGCGGCGGCGCGCGCTGTCGGGCAACCGCATCGTCCTGAAGAAGGATTTCGCGCGAACCATTCTCAAGGCGCTGGCGGCGAATGAGGCGGTGGGCATTCTGATCGATCAGAACGCGTCGCTCGACTCGGCGGTGTTCGTCGATTTCTTTGGCATACCCGCTGCGGCGGCGAGCGGTTTTAGCCGGCTGGCGGCGCGCAGCGGCACTATGGTGATTCCGGGCTTTGCGCTCTGGTCGGACGCGGAGCGGCGCTACGTGCTGCGGCTTTACCCGCCAGTACCTATGACGGGCGATGCGGCGAAGGATACGCAGGCGCTGCAAAGCCGCCTGGAGGCAGTGATTCGCGAGTATCCGGACCAGTGGCTATGGATTCATCGCCGGTGGAAAACACGCCCGCCCGGCGCGCCCTCGCCGTATGAATCTATACCCTAAGTCTATGAATCTCTGTAGTATTCTGTAGCCGGGCGCGCCACATGATTCCGTTGAGAAGGTCCCCCTTACATAGCAGTGTGTTCGCCATCGCCCTGACCGCGGTCGCACTGTTGGGATCGCTCCTGATGCGCCCGTTTCTGGAGCCGAACACGTTCTTGCTGTTTATCGTGGCGGTTTGGCTCAGCGCCTGGTATTACGGCCGAACGGGCGGGCTGCTGACCACGGCTTCGTCCGCTCTGACAATTTTGTTTTTCTTCCTCCGTTCCGACCTTTCGTCCGGCATCTCGCTGATTCGCATTCTGACATTCCTCGCGCTTTCGCTGCTGATTACGTGGATCACCTCGTCGTGGCGGCAGAGCCGTCAGTTGCTCGCGTCGACGCTTGCCAGTATCGGAGACGCCGTTCTGGCAACCGACATACACGGGCGCATCACATTCCTGAACGCGGTGGCGGAAACACTGACGGGTTGGCCGCGCGAGGAGGCGCGCGCGAAACCGATCAGCGAAGTGATGCGGCTGATCGACGAGAAAACGCGGGAGGCGATCGAGAACCCGCTGATGCGCGCACTGCGCGAGCGGGTGACGATCACCATCCACGATCATACGGTGCTGGTTTCCAAGAGCGGCGCCGAGGTTCCCATCGAACACAGCGCCGCGCCGGTGCGCGAGGATTCCGGCGAGATGCGCGGCGGAATTCTGGTGTTCCGCGATATCAGCAAGCGCCGGCACCTCGAGGAGCAGGTGACGCACGCGCAGAAGATGGACGCGGTAGGGCGATTGGCAGGCGGCATCGCGGGCGATTTCAATAACGTGCTGACGGTGATCACGGGCTATGCCGAGCTGCTGCGGAGCGAGGTGCCCGCCAACAGCCCACTACGGCGCTTCGTGGATGAGATCATCTACGCGGGAGAGCGCGCGGCTGCCCTGACACGGCACCTGCTGGCGTTCAGCCGCGGTCCGGGAGTGCAGCCGCGGGTGCTCGACCTGAACGGCGTCGTCAGCAACATGGAGGGCATGCTGCGCCGGCTCCTGGGGCAGAACATCGAGCTGGTATTGCTGACGGGAAGCGGCTTGGGCAGGGTGAAGGCAGATCCGGCGCAGATCGAGCAGGTGATCGTCAACCTGGTGACGAACTCGCGCGATGCGATGCCGAAAGGCGGCAAAGTCGTCGTAGAGACGGCCAACGTGGACCTGGAACCCGGTAGCAGCAAAAACTTCGGGGTGAAGCCGGGGTCATACGTGATGCTGGCCGTGAGCGATACGGGAATTGGCATGGACCCGGAGACCCGTTCGCGGCTGTTCGAACCGTTCTTCACGACCAAAGATCCCGGCAAGGGCAGCGGCCTGGGGCTCGCGACGGTCTACGGCATCGTGCGGCAGTGCGAGGGCCAGATCACCGTGTACAGCCAGCCCGGCTGCGGGACGATTTTCGAGATCTACCTGCCCCGCGCCCACGAGCCAGTGAGTTTGCCCGTAAAGACAGCGTCGCCCAAAGGCTCCGAAACCATCCTCCTGGTAGACGACGAAGAAGGGGTTCGCAAGTTGGTTTCCGCCGTCCTGAAGACCAACGGCTACGATGTTCTGGAAGCGAACAACGGGGGAGCGGCGCTGGCGGCCTATGAGAAGAACGGCCACAAGATCGACATGGTTCTGACCGACGTGGTGATGCCGCAGATGAACGGGTTCGAACTGGGACGGGAATTGACCACGCGCACGCCCGGCCTCAAAATCCTCTACATGTCGGGCTACCGCGACAACCCCGTGGCCGGCGCTTCAGGCGAGGTAGCCAAGGCATTTCTGCACAAGCCATTCACTCCGGACGCGCTGCTGGCGAAGGTTCGCGAGGTTCTCGACGCCGAGCCGGCCTGATAGAATGGGGCGAATTCGCTTCCGGGAGGGAACATGCGGGCGATCGTTCCGCTGCTATTCGTGAGCGCCGCGCTGGCGCAGGCCCCCGCCTTTCAACCTGTCGCAAGTGTCGCGCAGATCATGCTCGCGATGAGTTACCCCGCCTCGGACGCGCTGTTTTACATACAACGAAATCCGCCGAAGACGGATAGCGAATGGGAGGCGCTGCAGCGGCAGGCACTGATTGTGGCGGAATCGGGAAACCTGCTGATGATGCCGGGCCGCGCCCGCGATCAAGCCAAGTGGATGGCGGATTCGAAGCTGATGGTCGACGCCGGAACCGCAGCTTTCAAAGCGGCACGGATGAAAGACGTGGGCGCGGTGATGGCGGTGAGTGAGCAGCTCGAGGCGTCTTGTGTGACGTGCCACCAGGATTACCGGCCGAACTACCGGAAGAGACGGCAGCCGGCGCAGTAGGATCTGCCGAACGTTCGAGCAAGTGAAAGAACCGCCGGCACTACGCCACTTTGGCGCGTGTTCCCTTGGCTAGTTTCTGCTGGTACTCAGCGATGATCACCATCACGGCGTATTCTTCCGGGCGCAGGCCCAGGCCTGAATAGGCGGTGTGCTGCTGTTCGCCTTGCTGCATCATCGAGAACAGCGACTTGTCGGAGTACGCATCGTAGATCGCCGGGTGGATGTAATATTTGCGGCAGGTGGCGGGGCGATTTCCCAGGCGTTGCGCCACCTGCTTGGTGGCCGCGACGATGGCCCGTTTCCCTTCCCTCTCGTTCGGGCACGGCCCGGCTTCGTGCAGCGCACGCGCGGCCAGCACGGTTCCCGCCCACGTGCGGAAATCCTTGGCCGTGAAATCCTGGCCGGTAATCTCGCGGATGTAGCGATTGACGTCGCCGGAATCGACGGAGCAGATCTCGCCGGCGCCATTGATGTACTGGAACAACTCGTAGCCCGGCAGTTCCTGGCACTGCTTGACGATGCGCGCCAGGCGGCGGTCGGTCAGTTCGATGCGGTGCTCCTGGCCGCTTTTGCCCCGGAAGCGGAAGAGCACGGTCTCCCCGGCAATCCGCACGTGCTTGTCCTTCATTGTCGTGAGGCCGAAGGAATCGTTCTCCTTGGCGTACTCCTCGTTGCCGACGCGAATATAGGTGGTTTCAAGCAGACGCACCACGGTGGCGAGCACCTTCTGCTTGGGAAGGCCGCGCAACGCGAGATCCTGCTCCACACGGCGGCGGACGATGGCGAGCACGGTTCCGAACGCAATCATGCGGCTGAACTTGGCCTGGTCGCGCACGGCGCGGTAGAGCGGGTGATAGCGATACTGCTTACGGCCCTTGACGTCCCAGCCGACGGCCTGCAGGTGGCCGTTGGGAGACGGGCAGATCCACACGTTGCTCCAAGCGGGCGGGATCACCAGGGAACGGATGCGCTCGAGGTGTTTGGGATCGCGCAACGGTTTGCCATCGGGCCCGACATAGCTGAAGGATTTTCCGCGGCGCACCCGCTGGATACATGGGCCGGATCCGCTAACGTAGCGCAGGCCAGCTTCCGCGGCCGATTCGAGCGGATCGGTCGAAAACATACCAACCGCTCTAAAGAATTTGGGATTCCATTTAAATTTAACAAACGGTGAAGATTCAGCCCCCGTTGGTGTACTGGGGGCGCGGAGGAGCGACGAAGCGCGCGGAATTGATCTCGTGGCCCTCCCATTTGGCGGCTACGTTGCGCCGGATGAGGGAGACGATCTCGGCATCGGATGCGCCGGAACGGAGCATGCCTTTCACATCGTCCTCTGCCACCGCGAAGAGGCAGTAGCGCAGCTTGCCGTCGGCCGTGAGGCGCAGGCGGTTGCAGTTGAGGCAGAAGGGGCGGCTCACGGAGGCGATGAACCCGACGCGCCCGAGGCCATCGGCATACTGATACTCCGAAGCGGGCGCGCGCGGGTCGGGGTCGGGCACGGGAACGAGCGGCGCGACATCGCGGCTCAGCATGCGGAGAATGTCGTCGGCCAGCAGCACTTTGCCGCGATCCCAGAGATTCTGCGCATCGAGCGGCATGAACTCGATGTAGCGCACCTCAAAGCCGTTCTCACGAGCGTAGCGCGCCAGCGGCACGATATCGGGCTCGACGAGATTCTTCACCGCGACGGCGTTGATCTTGATCTTGGAATAGCCGAGCTTTTTACACAGCTCGAGCCCGGCCAGCACCTTGGCGAGGTCGTCGCGGCGCGTGATCTGGAGGAAGCGGGCGCGGTCGAGCGTGTCGAGGTGAACGTTCAGGCGACGCAGGCCGGCGTCGTAAAGGGCTTCAGCCTGTTGCGGCAGCAGGACGCCGTTGGTGGTAAGAGCGAGGTCCTCAATACCGGGGAGCGCAGCCAAGCGCTGGATGAGCACCGGCAGATCGCGCCGCACCAGCGGCTCTCCGCCGGTAACGCGCAGTTTGCGAATCCCTAGCGTGATGGCGATGCGGACGAAGCGCTCAATCTCTTCGAAATCGAGAATTTCGCGCCTCTCGACAAAGTGCACGCCGGTTTCCGGCATGCAGTAGAAGCACCGGATGTTGCAGCGATCGGTGACGCTGACGCGGAGGTTATCGTGGATGCGGCCGAAGGAATCGGTGAGAGGCGCTTCAGCCATTTATTTGAGGGCGAGCATGCGCTCGAGCGGAACCAGGGCGCGCCGCATGATTTCTTCGGGCAGTTCGACGCGCGGTTCGAGGTTGAGCAGAGAATCCCGCAGCTTTTCGAGCGTATTCAACTTCATGTACGGGCACTCGCTGCAGTTGCAGTTTTCGTTGGCAACGTAATGGAACTGCTTGTGGGGCGCGACGCGCTGAAGCGAATACTGGATGCCGCTTTCGGTCATCACGATGAACTCGGGAGCATCGCTCGATGCGCACCATTCAATGATCGCAGATGTGGAGCCAACGAAATCGGCGAGGGCGAGCACAGGTTCCGGGCACTCCGGGTGGGCTACCACCTTAGCCTTGGGATGCTGCAGCTTTGCCTCAGCCAGGCGTCGCGCCGGAAATGTGGCGTGCACAATGCAAGTGCCCTGCCAGATCTGCATGTTCTCGCGGCCCGTCTGTTTTTTGACGTAGTTTCCCAGGTTGCGGTCGGGTAGGAATAGGATCGGCCTCTCGGGCGAAATCGAATTGACCACCTTCACGGCGTTGCGCGAGGTGCAGAGAATATCGCTCTCCGCCTTCACTTCAATCGACGTGTTGATATAGCTGACGATTGCGTGGCCGGGGTGGTTGCGCTTGAACGCGCGAACCGGTTCGACGGGGCAGCCTTCCACGAGGCTGCAGCTCGCTTGCCGGTCGGGGACCACAACGATGCGATGTGGGTTGAGCACCTTCGCCGTCTCGGCCATGAACCATACACCGCAGAACGCGATAACGTCGCCCTCGAAATCACGGGCTTTACGCGCGAGCTCGAGACTGTCGCCGATCACGTCGGCGAGTTCCTGGATTTCCGGCTCCTGATAGTGGTGGGCCAGAAGTATCGCTTTGCGCTGCTTCTTCAGCTCGAGAATTTCGTCGGCAATAGTGGTTACGGCAAGCATGGGGGAAGTGAAGGGGTCATATTCAGTTTAACAAAACCGTCATAATGAAAAGCGTGCGGGTGCTGCTAGTCTCCACTTACGAGCTGGGCAGGCAGCCGTTCGGACTGGCGTCTCCCGCCGCGTGGCTCCGCCAGGAGGGCTGTGAAGTGGCCCTGGCGGACCTCTCCCGCGAGCCTCTGCCGCTCGAGATCGCGGAACAAGCGGACGTGATCGCGTTTTTTCTGCCGATGCACACGGCTACGCGCCTGGCGTTACCCGTAATTGAAAAAGTGCGAGCTCTCAATCGGGGCGGGCACCTGTGCGCGTATGGCCTGTACGCGCCGCTCAATCAGGATCTGCTCCGCAGCGCGGGTGTGCACACTGTAATCGGAGGAGAATTCGAGCAGCCGCTGACGGACCTGGTGCGGAGCCTGGCGTCATCGAACGACGGTGCGCGCGCCGCCGTGGTGAACACGAGCAGGCAGCAGTTTCGGGTGCCGGAACGCGCCGGGCTTCCGCCGCTGGCCTCTTATGCGCAACTGGTGCGGAACGGCTCAACCCGCACGGTGGGATACACCGAAGCCAGCCGCGGCTGCAAGCACTTATGCCGGCATTGCCCCGTGGTGCCGGTGTACGGCGGGCGGTTTCGGGTTGTTCAGGCGGATGTCGTGCTGGAGGACATCCGGCGGCAGGTGGCTGCGGGCGCGGGGCACATCACGTTTGGCGACCCCGATTTCTTCAACGGCCCAGGCCATGCGACGCGAATCGTCGAAGCGCTCGACCGCGAGTGGCCGTCGCTTACGTATGACGCGACGATCAAGGTGGAACACCTGCTCGAGCATCGCGATCTCTTGCCGGTGTTGCAGCGGACGGGCTGCGCGTTCGTGACTACGGCGGTGGAGTCGCTGGATGACGCCGTCCTCGAAAAGCTCGCGAAGCGACATACGCGGGCGGACTTCGTGGAAGCGCTGTCGCTGGCTCGCGCCGCCGGCCTCCCGCTTGCGCCGACGTTTATCCCCTTCACGCCGTGGACGACCATCGAGTCCTACCGCATGTTTTTGCGGGAATTGGCGGAGCTCGAGCTGGTCGACCAAGTGGCGCCGATTCAGCTCGCGATCCGCCTGCTGATTCCCGAAGGATCGCTGCTGCTGGAGCTTGCCGAAATCCGCGATCTGGTGGGGACGTTCGACTCGCGGGCGCTGTGCTATCCGTGGCGGAATTCGGATCCAGCGGTGGATGCGCTGCAGGCGTCCATTCAAGACGCGATCCGGAGGGCAGAGCGCCGCGGCGCATCGAGGCCGGAAGTTTTTCGGAAAGTGTGGGAGCTTGCTTCGGAGGAGCCATTCCCGGAGCCGGCGCCGCGAGTTTCGCGCGCGGCAATCCCGTACCTGACGGAGCCCTGGTACTGTTGAGCGGAGCCGACCGAAGAGCAGTTGGCTCTTGTGTAGGCTGCCACTTTAATCCAGGAACGAAATGTCCTAAAATGCATGTCGTGGGATTCTTCGAGTGGACCTCGGACGATTTCGTGTTCGTGCCGCACCTCGATGCGGACCATCAGAGATTGTTTGAGCAATTGGAAAAATTACGCGAGGCCGTAGAGCTTCACAGGGCCGCCAGCGAGCTACGATTCAAGCTTTTCCGTCTGCAGAAGAGTCTCTCGGTGCATCTGCTGGCCGAGGAGCGTCTGATGAAGGAGACGCGGTACCCGGCGCGGCAGTGGCATGAGCAGCAGCATCAGGCCGGCCGCCACAAGATGGCGCGGCTGCTGGAAGCCTCGCACGGAGCCGATGCTGCCCCGCTCTGCGCCGCGGTCGAAGAGCTGGCGACCTGGATGCGGGACGACGTCCGTTTGGCCGACCGGATGTTGGCGGCGCATCTGCGAAACGACCGGCGAGAGCGGAGGGCTTCCTGAGGAGGTTCCTGCGAAGAATCCAGGCTTTACCGCGGGGGCTGA
The DNA here is from genome assembly GCA_964390225.1 of uncultured Solibacteraceae bacterium. Taxonomy (GTDB): domain Bacteria; phylum Acidobacteriota; class Terriglobia; order Bryobacterales; family Bryobacteraceae; genus PSRJ01. Next base: position 11,212 of record CAYMHP010000008.1, on the reverse strand, counting down.
AAAGTTCAGCCCCGTCCCGTGACGGCGGGTGTCAGTCGCAACGAACCCCAGGCGTTTACGGATTGGCGCTAGAAAACGGTCCTCAGACTCGGAGCGGGATGGCCGAGCCTACCACGTTCACCGCGCGGCAACCGCCGCTGGTAAACTGGAATCTCGTGGTGGCCACTGTTCGAATTCTGCTCGCCGTGTTCGTGTTGCTGGCGAACACGAACTGTGTGTTTACCTGCACGGAGCACGCTCCTGCAAATAACACGCCGCTTTCTTCGAATATTCCGCCGTGCCACAGGCATTCGGGCGCGCCGCGGCACAACGGCGATGCGCAGCCCTGCCCTCACGAAATTGTGGCCGCCCTGCATTCCCTCAGTGCGCCGCATGCTACTGCGCCGGTCGCGGCGCCCATGCTCCCAATCGGGGCCCCCGGCCTTGCATCGTTCGAAACCGCGTTTGTGATTCATGCCTCGGGGCTGGCGCTTGAGCCAGCTCGCGCCACCGTTCTCCGCATCTAGACCCCGCTCTCCCACACCCGTTCGTTCACAAAAGGAGAATTGTATGCGAAGGAAGTCCGTCTTTCTGTTCGCTGGGCTCGCGCTGGCGGTCAGCGGGCACGCGCAGGAAGAAGAACATAATATGCCGGGGATGCAGCACAGCCAGATGGACCACGCGCACATGGCCGGTATGCATCACGAAGCGGCGATGAGCCCGGCGGAGAACCAGCTCGCCTCACAGGCGTCCGGAACGAGCAGGAATCCCGAATCGTGGGCCATGCCGATGCTCATGAGAAAGGTGGGGCAATGGCATCTCGATTTCATGGGGAACGCGTTTTTCGTGGACACGCAGCAATCCGGGCCGCGCGGCCGTGACAAGCTCTACTCCGCGAACTGGTTCATGGTTTCGGCCGAACACCGGGCCGGCCGCGGAGCGTTCTCGCTCGAACTCATGGGTAGCCTGGAGCCGCTCACGGTGACGCAGCGCCGGTATCCCGAGCTGTTCCAGACGGGCGAGACGGCTTACGGCAGGCCGATCGTGGATGGACAGCACCCGCACGATCTGATCATGTCGCTGGGATTGCACTACGTGCGGCCGGTGGGCGAAGACACCTACCTGCAACTGTACGCGGCTCCGGTAGGCGACCCGGCCCTCGGCCCCGTGGCGTATCCGCACCGCGCCTCCGCCATGGAATTGCCGCAGGCGCCGCTCGGCCACCACTGGCAGGATTCCACGCATATCGCGGACGAAGTGGTCACGGCAGGGCTGATGCACAGATGGATACTCGTCGAGGCCAGCGGCTTTCATGGGCGGGAGCCGAATGAGAATCGATGGAATATCGACTCCGGCGCCATCGATTCGTGGTCCGGGCGGCTTTCGATTTTTCCCGCGAGGAACTGGTCGGCTCAGGTTTCCGCGGGGCGGCTGGCGCACCCGGAAGTGCAGGAGCCCGGCGACATGGTGCGCGCGACGGCGTCAGTTTCGTATACCCGGCCAATGCGCGGCGGGGACTGGGCATGGAGCCTCATCTGGGGTCGCAATCACAACACAGCAATGCGCCTCGACAGCAACTCGTATCTCGCGGAAACGGTGGTGCCGCTGACGCGCCGCAATCTTTTAACGGCTCGCGTGGAACTGGTGGACAAGAGCGAACTCTTCCCAGGTTCGGACAACGTGTACCGGATCGCGGCGGCCACAGCCGGCTACACGCATGATTTCGATTTGTTTCCGCACGTGCAGACGGGAATCGGCGCCAACGTGACCGCCTACCGCGTGCCCGCCGCCATTCAGCCGCAGTACGGCGAGCATCCATTTGGCGTGAGTGTTTATCTCCGGTTCCGGTTGAAAACGGAGCGGTAACCGCCGCGCGACAATGGATCAGTGCCCCGCCGTTTGCTCCTGTTTGCCGCGACCACCGGTTACCAGATCCGCGTATTTGCGGATGCGGCGCGCCGGCTGGGCGTGGACCTGACGCTCGCCACGGATCGCTGCCACGTGATGGAAGACCCGTGGGGCGACCGCGCAGTGGCGGTGAAGTTCGATCGGACTCCGGAGTCGGTGGAGGCGCTCCGCGGTCTCGAGTTCGATGGAGTGGCCGCGGTGGGGGACCGTCCGGCAGTGCTGGCCGCGGCGGCGGCCGAGGCGGTCGGGCTTCGGTTTCATCCGCTCGCGGCGGCGCAGGCGGCCAACGATAAGCACCTGGCCCGGCAACTTTATAAAGCCGCGGGGATGCGGGTTCCGCAATTCTTTCGGGCTTCCTTCGACGAGGCGCCGGAGGAACTGGCGGCGCGGGCGCCGTACCCATGCGTGCTCAAGCCGCTGGGTCTCTCGGCGAGCCGCGGCGTGATTCGCGCGAACGATCCGGACGAGTTCACGGCGGCGTTCCACCGCATACGGAAGATCGGAGAACGCTTTTTCCAGGTGGAGGCGTACATTCCCGGCGCGGAGTTCGCAATGGAAGGGCTGGTGACGGCGGGCCAGTTCCAGGCGCTCGCGATTTTTGATAAACCCGATCCGCTCGAAGGCCCATTCTTCGAGGAGACAATCTATGTGACCCCGTCGCGGCAGCCCGCTTCCGTCCAAAAGGAGCTGATCGAGACGGCGGCACGCGCGGTGCGCGCGCTCGGATTTGAGCACGGCCCGGTGCACGCGGAACTGCGACACAATGCGGAAGGCGCGTGGATCCTGGAAGTGGCGGCGCGGCCCATTGGAGGCCTGTGCGCGCAGGCGTTGCGTTTCGCTCCGGCGATGCCGCTCGAGGAGTTGATCCTGCGGCACGCTCTCGGCGAAGACGTGACGGGCGCGCGCGTCGCCGATGCGGCTTCCGGCGTGATGATGATACCGATTCCTCGGGGCGGCGTTTATGAATCCGTCGAGGGTGTGGATCGCGCGCGCGACGTAGCGGGAATCGAGGACGTGGCGATCACGGCGAAGGAGGGCCAACTGCTGGTCCCCCTGCCCGAGGGAGCAACTTATCTCGGGTTCATTTTCGCGCGGGGGAAGTCAGCCGAAGAGGTCGAGGGAGCGTTACGGCAGGCGCATGGCGAGTTGCGCTTCCAGATCGCCACGGCGCTCGAAACACTCAAGCCTTCGTCTTAGGTGGAACGAAGTCCGGCGGCAGGGCCGCGCCTTCACCGAAAAAGTACGCGTCCATCTGTTCGAGCAGAAAATCCTGCGCCTCTTTCGTGCCGAGGTTGAGCCTGTACTCGTTCATGATCATCTTCATGTGCTCCACCCACATTTTCCAGGCTTCCTTGGAGACGTTCTCGTAAATCTTCTGGCCGAGCGGATGCCCTTCGAAGGGCACTTCGTCCAGGCCTTCCATTTCCCGCTGGAACTTCACGCAAAAGACTTTCCGTGCTCCGGGGGGAATCGCATTATCGATCTGGTTGAAGCCCCCGCTGCCGCTACCGCATCCCATCTTGTTCGATTCTCCTGAGACCAGCATATCCCGTAATGGCCGTGGCTGCCGAATCACGATCACCGAACGACTACACTGTTAGGGCGAGCGCCGGGTGTTAGTCTGAAGTCGTGCGCAGCCTCTTCCTGTTCCTCTCCCGTCAGAGGCACTTGAGGAGATGGGTGGAAACGTCACGATTGGCCCAGCGGCTTTCGTCGCGTTTTGTCGCGGGCGAAACGCTGGACGATGCGCTTCGCGTCAGCCGCCACATCAATAAAGAGAACATTACGGTCACGCTCGATCACCTGGGCGAAAGCGTGACGTCCCTCGACGAGGCGGCGCAGGCGCGGGATGTCTATCTGCGTACCTTTTCCGCGATTCACGACAACTCGATTCGGGGGAACGTCTCGTTGAAACTCACGCAGTTCGGGCTCGATCTCTCGGCGGACCAGTGCCGCGCCAACGTGGCGATGCTAGTAGAGCAGGCCGCCTCGCTTGCGAGTTTCATCCGGGTCGATATGGAATCGAGCGAGTATACCGACCGCACGCTTGACCTGGTCGAGGATTTGCATGCGCAATATGGAGCCGTCGGCACGGTGATCCAGGCGTATCTCTACCGCAGCCGCAAGGACATCGAGCGGCTGTGCGCGCGCCGTATTCGGGTCCGCCTGTGCAAGGGCGCGTATCTCGAGCCCGCCACCGTGGCTTTCCCGCGCAAAGCCGATGTGGACAAAAATTACGTCCAGTTAATGAAGGTCCTCCTGGAAACCGGTGAATATCCGGCGATAGCCACCCACGACGAGCGGATGATCGAAGCGGCCAAGGCCTACGCCGCCCAACGGCAACTCCCTAAGGACCGCTTCGAATTCCAGATGCTTTACGGCATCCGGCGCGATCTGCAGCGGCGTTTGGTGAGTGATGGCTATCGTTTACGGCTCTATGTTCCCTTCGGTAAGGCCTGGTATCCCTATCTGATGCGGCGGTTGGCCGAGCGTCCGGCCAACGTTTTCTTTCTGGCGCGTCATTTATTCCGGCAATAATGAGTGCCCTCTTGCGAAGAACCGGGCGAAACACGAAACTAAATGTAGAGGCCGATAGTCGAATCGATATGCGCTACTGGGCGTACTTTGTCGCCAAGCTGATCGCCGCGGCGTGCGTGATGTCTAGCTTGTGGTGGGCGCTCAACGTGTTGTGGCCTCAAGCGCCTCCTTTCTTCTCGTACCGGCCGCCGCGTTTCGGCTACGACCTGTCGTTCACCTTCGCGGTGCTCGTCTGGTTTCTTGTCGCTTGCGGGACGGGCTACCTGGTCGTCTGGGACCAGCGTTATCGCTGCCGCGTCTGCCTCCGCCGTTTGCGAATGCCGGTGGAGACCGGGTCGTGGAGCCGCATGCTGCAGTTCGGACGTCCCCGCATCGAGTACATCTGCCCTTACGGGCACGGCACTTTGAAGCAGGAGGAAGTGCAGATCTCCGGCCGGGAGACTCCCGAGTGGAATCCGCACTCCGACGACTTGTGGGAAGAGTTGTGCGCAGCCAGTAAAGAATCCGACACTCAACCGTGACGCGCGTACCGCGGTGGCGCATTGCGGCGGCAGTGGTTGTGCTCGCCGCGCTGGCGTCGTTCGGCGCCGTTTTCGCGCCCATCTATATTCACAACCTCAAGCTGCAGAGCTTTGTTTCAGACATTGCCGCGCGGCCCGACAGCCGGTCGAAGTCCGATGATTTGCTGCGTACCTGGGTGCTCGATAAAGCTCACGAGCTCGATTTGCCGGTGCGCCCCGGCAACATCCGCATCGAGCGCACGGGGGATGCAATGCGCATCGATGTCCGGTATTCCGTGCGGCTGAGCGTCCCCGGATACACGGTGGATTTGCATTTCTATCCGGGCGCGGGCAGGTAGCGGCAATCGTGAGAACATAAAGGAGCTTATGTTCATTGCCGTGATTCATCTGCACGTCAAGCCCGAACATCTCGACGCCTTTCGCGAGGCCACGCTGGAAAATGCCCGCAATAGCCGGCAGGAGCCCGGTGTCGTTCGCTTCGACGTGCTCCAGCAATCCGACGATCCGACGCGTTTCGTATTGTACGAGGTCTATCGCGACGCGGAAGCTCCCGCGCGGCACAGGGAAACGGCGCACTACAATACCTGGGTATCAAAGGTGCCGGACATGCTGGCGGAGCCTCGCACACGCGCAATATACTCCAACGTTTCTCCCACCGACCAAGACTGGTAACTAGAATGCGGTTCGAGTTCGCCACCACGGCGCGCATCCTGTTCGGCGCGGGTACGGTGCGCGACGTTCCGGCGGCGGCTGCTTCGATGGGGCGGCGCGCCCTGGTGGTGACCGGGGCATCTTCCGATCGCTCCGAACCGCTGGTTGCCGCGCTGGAAGCCGCGGGAGTTGCATGCGTTGGGTTTCGGGTACCGGGCGAGCCGACGGTGGAACTCATCCGGAGCGGCGCTGCGTTTGCGCGCGAGGAACGGTGCGAGCTGGCGATCGCGTTCGGCGGCGGCAGCGCGGTGGATGCGGGCAAGGCATTAGCCGCCATGCTGGTGAACCCCGGCGATCCGCTCGAGTATCTCGAGGTGATCGGTCAGGGAAAACCGTTGCGTGCGTCGGCGCCGTTCATCGCTATTCCGACGACCGCGGGAACCGGATCGGAGGTGACGCGAAACGCGGTGCTGGGCTCGCCCGAACACCGCGTGAAGGCCAGCCTGCGCAGCGCCGCGATGCTGCCGCGCCTGGCCGTGGTCGATCCCGAACTCACGCTCGATTTACCGCGGCCGATCACGGCATCGACCGGGCTCGACGCGCTCACGCAGGTAATCGAGCCGTATGTTTCCGCCAAGGCCAATCCGATGACCGATCTGTTTTGCGTCGAAGGAATGCGCCGCGTGGCGGGCGCGCTTGCAAGGGTGTGGGAGGATGGCGGCGATCGGGAAGCGCGCATCGATATGAGCTGGGCCGCGCTGTTGGGAGGCATGGCGCTGGCGAATGCCGGTCTTGGCGCGGTACACGGGTTTGCGGCCCCGGTGGGCGGGATGTTTCCAGCCCCGCACGGCGCCGTATGCGCCGCGCTGCTGCCGCACGTGGCGGCGGTGAATCTCGAGGCATTGCGCGCCCGGGCGCCCGAAACTGTCGCGTTGCGCCGCTACGAAGAGGTTGCGCGCCTGCTCACCGGCAATGCTCAGGCAACTGCTGACGATGGCGTGCGGTGGCTGGCGCAGCTCTGCGCGCGTTTGGAAATCCCGCCGCTGCGCACGTACGGCGTGGGCGAAGAGGACGTTCCCATGTTGATCGAGAAGGCGCGGAATGCTAGCAGCATGAAAGGCAACCCCATCGCGCTCACCACGGAGGAATTGCGCGAGGTGCTGGTCCGCGCGATCTGATTTCATTCGTGATATCAAAGAGGATTATGTCCTCCATCAGCCGCAGGCAGTTTACAGCCATGGCGGTGGCGCTAGGGTCGCATGCGCGAAACCTGTGGGGCGCCACCAAGATCGATGACGCAATCCGCGAGGGCATGGGTCGGCACCGGATTCCAGCGGTGGCGGCCATGGTCGCGAATCCGGATGCCATCACGTACACAGGCGCTTTCGGCAAGCGCGACTCCGCCTCCGGTATCGATTTGAAGCCCGACTCCGTTTTTTTCATTGCGTCGATGACGAAGGCCATCACCTCCACGGCCGCCCTGCAACTGGTGGATCGGGGAAAGGTCGATTTGCATGGACCGGTGTCGCAGTATCTGCCGCAGCTCGCGGATCTCGAAGTGCTCCAGGGTTTCGAAAACGTCAGCGGCAAACCAATCCTTCGGCCCGCCACTAAACCGGTCACGCTGCACCATCTTCTGACTCATACATCGGGCTTCGCCTACGACACGTGGAGCGAAGAGATGCTGAAGTACGAGGAGCAGACCAAGACCGTTCCCGCCGGCCCCGGTGCGGCGCCGCTCACTCCGCTCATCTTCGAGCCCGGAACGCGCTGGCAATACGGCACCAGCCTCGATTGGACCGGCCGCCTAGTGGAGGCGGTCAGCGGGCAGAACCTGGAGCAATATTTTCAGCAAAATATCCTGCAGCCTCTCGGCATGAAAGACACGGCATTTGGCGTGCCCGCGGAGAAATTCGATCGCATGGTGAGCGCCTACCGCAGGCAGAGCGACGGATCGCTCAAGGAAGATCCGCGCGCGCTGCCGGCACGGCCGAAGGAATTCAATGGAGGAGGCGGCCTGTACTCGACCGCCGGCGACTACGTGCGGTTCATGCAGATGATTCTGCGGCGCGGGCGCGGCAGCGACAAACAGGAGATTCTGCGGCCGAAGACAGTCGACATGATGACCTCGAACCAGATCGGGTCCCTCGGGGCAGGCAAGCTCAAAACCTATCGTCCGAACATCTCTTCCGACGTGGATTTCCACCCCGGGTTCACGGACAAGTTTGGATACGGTTTTCTGATCAACACCAGCGGTTACGAAGGCGGACGTTCGGCCGGCAGCCTGGCTTGGGCAGGCGTCGACAATACCTTCTACTGGATCGACCCGCGGCGCAAATTGTGCGCGGTGATCATGATGCAGTTTCTGCCGTTCGTCGATAAGGAAGCGGTCGGCATGCTGCGGGAATTCGAGCAGGCGGTGTATCGTTCCGCAGCCGCCTAGCTTCGGATATACTGGCAGACCGAGGGAGGGGGTATGGAGATCGATCGCAGAGCGTTCTTCGCAAGCCTGGGCGGGGCGGCTGCCGTCGCGGCAATGAGTCATGAGGCCAAGGCGGACGCGCTGGAACACTACATGGCATTCCAGTTGAATGCCGCGGTAGCCAAGAAGTTTCCCACCGCGGCAGAAATCGAGGCGCAGATCGAGACCCGCCCGTTCCGGCGAGGCGCCGGCAACCTGTTCCTGGGCGGCAAGGGCAACGTGAAGCGGCTTGCTCCCATGCCGGAGGCGCCCACGCTGATCGACTATTTCAAGCTGCGGTTCAACGCGACCTCCAACCACGTGCTGCAAAGCGCCAACCGCGCGATGAAGACGGGCATGCCGGAAGAAATCGTTCTCGCATGCCTGCTTCACGACACCGTTCAGGAGCTGATCAAGACCGATCACGGCTGGTGGGGAGCGCAGCTCTATGAACCGTACGTCTCCGAGAAGGTGACGTTCGCGATCCGCTACCACCAGGCGCTACGGTTTTACGTCGATGAGAAGAACGGCTACGAGTATCCCGACCTGTACAGGAACATGTTCGGAGAGGACTACAAGCCGGAACCGTACATAGAGGCGACCTACCACATGGTGCGCAAGCACAAATGGTACATGGAGCCGCGCCTGGTAACGGTGAATGACCTGTATGCGTTCGACCCCAACGTGCGTCCGAGCCTCGACCAGTTCACCGACATTATCGGCCGGCATTTCAAGCAGCCGAAAGAAGGTCTGGGGTACGACAACACGGCCGTGGCGCACATGTGGCGCTCGATCGCGCGGCCGGACGCGCCGCTGTAGTGGAGCATACCCCCGCCCTCACGGGCAGGGCTGAAAAACCGCTTCAGCCGCGGCAGTCGTGCCGCGTTTTCGTCACCCGAAGACCTTCCGCAGCAGAACCGCGCCATCACTCGCGCGGCTGAAATTCATTAGTGCGTCATCGCGTACATGATGTAATTGACCGCGATGCGAATGCCCAGAGCCGAGTATTTCTCCGGGTATTCCGGATCATCGGCGTATTCCCACGAGTCGCCGAGGTCGGAATTGAAGACAATGGCAACCAGCAGCCGCCCCTTCTCATCGTAGACTCCACGCCAAAACGGCTTGTCGCCATCGTTTTGGTATCCGCGGCCGTACAGGCCCCACGCGCCGGGTACCTGGTAGCGGTCGTCGAGGTCGTAGACCGAGTGGAAAAGCTGATCCTGGTTGGGGACGTCGACCACGACTCGATCCGGAAACACCTGCCGCAGACTCTGCATAAAGACCGCCCATTCGCTGGTTCCCCAGAAGTCATCCGCCATGAAGAAGCCGCCGCGCAGCAGGTATTCGCGCAGCACTTGCGGCTGGGCGCTCGTCAGCTTCCACTCGCCCGGACGTACGGCATATAACCAGGGCCAGTCGTACACGTCACCGTCGCCAAGGTTGATCGGCTGCTCCACGGAGCGCGCGTGAATGCGCGTCAGCCGGCGAAGAGCCCTTAAGAAGTGGCGGTCGGCACGTGGATAATCCTGCGTCCAGCTGGAGTAGCCTTGGGTCCATCCGTTGCCGCCGAAGCGGCTGCCGCTGCGGTCGAAACGCGCTGTCGGCGCGGGCGGATACATCAGCCGTCCAAAAACAAATTCGGCTCTTTCCTGGTAATCGGGCGGGAGCGGAAAATCGTTGTATTCCACGCCCGGGTACTCGCGGAACGGCATCTCCACGGCGCAGACGGCTCCGATCACGAGGAGAGCGCCCGCAGCGAGTCCGAATACCTTCCGCCCGAGCATTCTACACGTCCATTGTCTCAATCGCCTGGTTCAGCGCTGGAACCGCATCGCGTCCGGGGCTGAGTTTATATTCATGCGCGATGTAGCCGGTGAACCCGAGTTCGGCGATGGTCTGCGGGACAAACCGATAGTTGAGTTCCTGCGTGCCATCGATCTCGTGGCGCCCGGGAACGCCGCCGGTGTGGAAGTGGGCGATCCACTGGATGTTCTCGCGAATGGTGCGGCAGACATCGCCCTCCATAATCTGCATGTGGTAGATGTCGTAAAGCAGCTTCACGCGCGGCGAATTGACGCGCTCGATGACCTCGACGCCCCATGCCGTGTGATCGCACATCTGATCCTTGTGGTCGATCTTGCTGTTGAGCAATTCCAGGGCGATGGTCACTCCCTTATCCTCCGCATGAGCTTTGACGCGGTTCAGAATGGCCACGCAGTTGTCCATGCCCTCGGCATCGGACATGCCGCGGCGGCTTCCCGAGACGGTGATCAGGTTCGGACATCCGTTCGCCGCGCATTCATCGAGAGCGGGCCGCATGCTTCTTTCAATGGCGTCGTGGCGGCTCTTGTCGTTCAGTCCATCGGGTATGGTGACCCCTGCGTTCGGAAAACGCATGGTGGGGATGAGGCCGTACTTGCGAAGCGTAGGCCACTCCTGCACCGGCGCCAGATCGTAGCCCTTGCACCCAAGATGCGCGGCGATGCGGCAAGTCTCTTCGAACGGCATCTTGGGATCGAAGACGCCGCGCGTGACGCACTGTTTCAGCCGGCCCTTTCGAGCGACCGGCTCCTGCTGTGTCTGCGCGGCGGCGATGCCCGTTGCAGCAACGGAGCCAACGAACTCTCTGCGTCGCATGGCTGCGATTATACTGCAGGCCGCGAAAATGGATGCGCCGGCCGCGCGGCAGGTCTCATCCGAAAGCCGAATCAGAACGTGAAGCGCGCCACCAGCGTGCCCTGCCGCGGCGAGTAACCCGCCGGGAACGTGCTGGTATTGAGCCATCCGAACCCGGTCAACGCCTGCCCGGTCGTGGTATTTCTGACCGGCGTCGCCGAGGCGTTTGTGGATGTCGGGTTGTTCAGGTAAGTGCGGTTGAAGATATTGGTGAACTCCGCGCGAATCTGCAGGTTCATCCGCTCCTTTAGCCGGAAGTTGCGCCCGAGACTCATGTTCTCCACGGGACGGCGCTGCTGGCGGTAATCGTTGTAGTACGCCGCCGATGTGCCGAAGGTCCCGGGAGCGGGGTCGGTCCACGCTTTCGGGTTCAGCACGAACGTGGTGTTCGGATCGTAGCAGTGGCAGTTCAGATCGGTCGTGAAGAAGGGCTGTCCGGGTACGCGATTCGCGAACGTGTTCCGGAACAAGATGGTGC
>CAYMHP010000007.1:30992-39731 GCA_964390225.1 uncultured Solibacteraceae bacterium | reverse complement strand
ACACCGCGATTGCCCAGGCCATTCGCGACTCGCGCTGGTGGTTTCCGATTATCGAGGCCATCCATCTGCTTGCCTTGACGGTTCTGCTGGGTGTGGTGATCGTTCTCGCGTTGCGCCTCTTCGGACTCGCCATGAAGTATCAGACCATCCCGCAGGACGTCCGAACGTATGCCCCCTGGACCTGGGGTAGCATCGCCGTGATGCTGATCACTGGCATTCTGCTGTTTCTCTCGGAGGCGCTCAAATGCTACGGCAGCCCGTCATTCCGCGTGAAAATGGTTTTCCTATTCACCGCGATCATTTTTCAGGCAACCATTTTCCGCATGGCGACGAGCACCGAGAAGATCGATTTCCGCCGCGGACAGCGCGTGCTGCTCGGCTGCCTGACACTGGCATTGTGGTTTGGTGTTGGTCTCGCAGGCCGCGCCATCGGTTTCATCGGCTAGCGCACCGGCGCCATGCCGGAACTGCCGGACGTTGAAGTCTACGTCGAAGCCCTCCGCGAACGTATCGACGGCCATACTCTTCAACTGGTAAAGATCCGGGCACCCTTTCTGCTGCGTTCCGTCGCTCCTCCGGTTTCGGCGGCCGAGGGCCGGGCGGTCCGTGAGGTGCGCCGCCTGGGAAAGCGTGTTGCGATCGGGTTCGAAAACGACGTCTGGTTGGCGCTGCACCTGATGATCGCGGGCCGCCTGCACTGGCGCGCCCCGGGCGCGCGCTCCGCTTCGAAGAACGCCCTGGCCACGTTCGATTTCGATTCCGGGACGCTGCTGCTCACCGAGGCCGGTTCGCAACGACGCGCCTCCCTCCACATGGCCGCGGGCGAAGAGGGCTTGCGCGCACTCCATGCGGGCGGGATCGAGCCGCTAGAGGCGGACTTGCCGGGTTTCGCGGCCGTGCTGCGCAGCGCCAATCACACGCTCAAGCGCGCGCTCACCGATCCCCGCCTGTTCAGCGGAATCGGGAACGCATACTCGGATGAAATTCTGCACATGGCGAAGCTGTCGCCGGTCGCCATGACGCAGAAACTGCAACCAGAACAGATCGAAAATCTCTATGGCGCCACGCGCGAGACGCTGCTCTTGTGGGTCGCGCGGCTGCGCGCCGAAGCCAGAGGACGTTTTCCAGAAAAGGTGACCGCCTTTCGCGAAGGCATGGCCGTTCACGGCCGCTACGGGCAGCCCTGCCCGCGCTGCGGCGCGAAGATCCAGCGGATTCGCTACGCCTCCAACGAAACCAACTATTGCGCCGTCTGCCAGACCAGTGGCAAGCTTCTGGCCGATCGCGCCCTCTCGCGCCTGCTACGGGAAGACTGGCCGCGCACCCTCGAAGAGATGGAAGACCTCAAAAATCGGCAGTCGCTATAATGAAAAATCGGTATTCGGATGGCCACTACCAGCACCGCAGCGGTGCGTCACGACTGGACGATCGAGGAAATCGAGGCGATCTACACCGCGCCTCTGCTGGAGTTGATCTTCCAGGCGCAGCTCGTACACCGGGAGCATCATGCGCCCGACGAGGTGCAGGGCTGTATCCTGCTCAGCATTAAGACCGGTGGCTGCCCCGAAGATTGCGCTTATTGCCCGCAATCGGCCCATTACGATACCGGCGTCGAGCGGCAGGAACTGCTGCGAGTAGACGAAGCTCTCGAGGCAGCGCGGCGCGCGCGAGAGGATGGCGCGACCCGCTTTTGTATGGGCGCGGCCTGGCGCAGCGTTCCCCACGGCGCGGCCTTCGGCCGCGTGCTCGAGATGGTGCGCGGCGTGCGCGCGCTCGGCATGGAAGCCTGCTGCACGCTCGGCATGCTGAATGACGAGCAGGCCGAGGCGTTGGCCGAGGCCGGGCTCTCCGCTTACAATCACAATCTCGATACGTCTCCCGAGTTCTACGGCCGGATCATCAGCACGCGGACGTATCAAGACCGTCTGGACACGCTGGCGCGGGTGCGGCGGGCGGGGATCACCGTCTGCTCCGGCGGCATCATCGGGATGGGGGAAGATCGCGCCTCGCGCTACGGCCTGCTGCGGCAGCTCGCATCTCTCAATCCGCATCCCGAGAGCGTTCCGATCAATCTTCTAGTTCGCGTGGAGGGCACTCCGCTCGCCCAAGAGACGCCGCAAGACCCGCTAGAAATGGTCCGCATGGTCGCGACGGCGCGTATCCTCATGCCGCGCTCCATGGTGCGGCTCAGCGCGGGACGGCTGTCGCTTTCCGAAGAGGCCCAGGCGCTCTGCTTCCTGGCGGGCGCCAATTCCGTTTTCCTGGGTGAAAAACTGCTGACCACGCCGAATCCGGGCCCGGACTCCGATACGCGCTTATTCGAAAAACTTGGGCTGCGGCTGACCCATGCCGCCGAATAGCAGTTTCGAACGGCGTCTCCAGAACCGCCTGTCGGCGCTGGAGCGGGATGGCCTGCTGCGGTCGCTTCAGGCGCCGGAGGGCATCGACCTCTCTTCCAACGACTATCTCTGCCTGGCGACTCACCCGCTTGTAAAACAGCGCATGGCGGAAGCCGTATTGCGCGAGGGCGCGGGCAGCACGGGCTCGCGCCTGCTCCGCGGCGAGCGGGAGACCTTTGCGCAAATCGAGCGCCGGTTCGCGGCGTGGAAACGGGCCGAACGGGCACTCTATTTTTCCAGCGGCTATCTGGCGAATCTGGCCGTGATGACCGCTTTCGCGGACGACCCCGCCGACGTGATCTATTCCGATGAGCGCAACCATGCCAGCTTGATCGACGGCATTCGGCTTTGCCGGGCGCGCCGGGTGATTTTTCCGCACAACGACGTCGCCGCTCTGGCCGATTTGATGGCGGGCGAGGGCGCCTCCGGACAGAAGTTTGTCGTAACGGAGTCGCTGTTCAGCATGGATGGTGGCGTCGCTCCCCTGGCGGAATATGCGGAGCTTTGCCGTTTCTTCGGTGCAGTGCTGATTGTGGATGAGGCGCACGCGGTCGGAGTCTATGGCGAGCGCGGCTCCGGGCTGATCGAGCAGACGGGCGTGGAAGCGTTCGTTTCCGTGAATACGGCCGGCAAAGCGCTGGGCGTATGCGGCGCCTTCGTAACCGGCAGCGGCCCGGCCATCGAATACTTGATTCAACGCGCCCGGACATTTATTTTTTCCACTGCGCCGCCGCCGGCAATCGCCGCCGCGTTGGATGCCAGCCTGACGCTCGTCGAGACGGAACGATGGCGCCGGACGCAGTTGCTGGCCCGTGCCGCCTATCTGCAGCGAAAATTGGGCGCGGCGGGCCTGCTATCGCCGGCGCGGGCCTGCACCCAGATCATTCCCATTATTCTCGGCGACAACAACCGCGCGGTCCGTACCGCCGAACTGCTGCAACGGGAAGGCTTCGACGCGCGCGCCATCCGGCCTCCCTCGGTGGCGCCGGGCACCGCGCGTTTGCGCATATCGCTCAATACGAATCTCTCCGAGTCCACTCTGGACCGGTTCGTCGCCGCGCTCGAGAGCATCGTCAAGGAGTCGGGAGCATGCTCCGCGGTCTCTTCGTGACAGGCACCGACACCGCGGTCGGCAAAACGGTAACATGCGCAGCCCTGGTAAGCCGGTTCCGGCACTCCGTCTCGCTGCGCTATTGGAAGCCCGTTCAAACCGGTATCGAGCAGGACGACGATACGGCGGAGGTGCAGCGGCTTTCGGGCTGTACGCCAGACGAAATTCTCGCGCGTGGAGTCCGGCTGCCCCGGCCGGTTTCTCCGCATCTCGCGGCGCGCCTGGCCGGCCGAACCATTGGGATCGCGGACTTGGTCCAGCTGCTTGAAGCGAACAATTCGGCCGGCCGCTGGATTGTCGAAGGGGCCGGCGGTGTGTTGGTGCCGTTGAACGAGGCCGAACTCATGATTGATCTGATGAACGCGCTGGCCCTTCCGGTGCTGGTCGTGGCGCGATCGGGATTGGGCACCATCAACCATACGCTTCTCACGCTCGAACTGCTGCGGTCGCGGTCGCTGTGCATCGCGGGTGTCGTGATGGTCGGTGAGAAGAATGCCGAGAACCGCGCTGCGATCGAGCACTACGGCAATGTTGGGGTCGTCGGGGAGATGCCCCCATGGCGGCAGGTCGAGCCGGAAGCGCTTCAACAATGGGGTTCGACGGAACTCGACCCGCGCAGTGAACTGGCGCATTTGCTCCGATGAAGAACCTCGTCGAGCGTGACCGCGCCTGTCTCTGGCACCCCTACACGCAGATGCAGACCGCGCCTGCGCCGCTTCCTGTCGTGCGCGCCGAAGGGGTTTATCTCTACACCGAGGACGGCCGCCGCATTCTCGACGGGATCTCGTCGTGGTGGGTCAACATTCACGGGCACTCGCACCCGAAGCTGAACGAAGCGCTGGCGGCACAGGCGCGGCAACTCGAGCACGTGTTGTTCGCGAATTGCACGCACCGGCCTGCGGTGGAACTCGCCGAGCGGCTGCTCGAATTGCTTCCCGCCGGCCTCACGCGCATCTTCTATTCCGATAACGGCTCCACCGCGGTCGAGGTGGCGATCAAGATGGCGCTCCAATACTGGCGCAACGCCGCGCAGCCCCAGCGCCGCGCGTTTATCGCTCTACATCACGGCTATCACGGCGACACCGTCGGCGCCATGTCGGTGAGCGAAGATTCCATCTTTACGCTTGCCTTCGAGCCGCTCCTGTTTCGCGTGGCGCGCGCGCACTCGCCGTACTGCTACCGGTGTCCCGTCGGGTTGAGCCGCGCCACGTGTCGCATCGATTGCCTCGCCGACCTCGAGTCTCGTCTGCGCGGGGGGGGAGACTCCGTCGCGGGTGTTCTCGTCGAGCCGATGCTGCAAGCCGCGGGCGGCATGATCGTGTGGCCCGCCGAATTCCTGGCCGGCGCGCGCCGTCTCTGCGATCGCTACGGAACGCTGCTGATTGCCGACGAAGTGCTTACCGGATTCGGCCGCACCGGCCGCATGTTCGCCTGCGAGCACGCCTCCGTGAAGCCGGATATCGTTTGCCTTTCGAAAGCGATCACGGCCGGCTATTTACCTCTGGGCGCAACCGCTGCCACCGAGCAGATTTACGAAGCATTTCTGAGCGACGACCGGGAGAAAACCTTCTTCCACGGTCACTCCTACACGGCCAACCCGCTGGCGTGTGCCGTGGGTCTGGCGAGCCTCGAACTCTTTGGCGAGAACCGCACGCTCGAACGGGTGCAGGCGCTCGAAGTACAACTGCGCCGCGGGTTGGAGCCGCTGGAACGACTCCCCACAGTAGGCGACGTGCGTGTGATCGGCGGCGTCGGCATTCTCGAACTGGATACGGAATGGGGCGGCTATCTCGACCAGGCCGGCCCTAAACTCGCAGCGGCCTTCCTCAACCGCGGCATTTTGCTGCGCCCGCTCGGCAACGTGCTGTATTTCATGCCGCCATACGTGATTACCCATGCGGAGGTGGATTGGGTGCTTTCAGAGATTGGCGAAGTCCTTTCTGGGCTGTGAGGGTGCAAACGTTTTTTTGCCTGCGCGAATCAGTAGCCGTAATAATACGGCGCGTAGCGGGAGGCACCCGGTTATCGCCCGGGGCTGTACGGAAGGTCGTATGCGCGGCAGTGCCGCGCCTGTTCGGCAACAATGGGACGTGGCCACTGCTCTCGTGCTCTCCGCCGGAGGAATGTTCGCCGCTTGGGAGGTCGGCGCATGGAAAGTGCTCGCCCGCCATTTCCGGCCGGACCTGATCGTCGGCGCTTCCGCCGGCGCGTGGAACGGCTGGGCCATTGCTGGAGGGGCAACGCCCGACGAACTCGCAGCCCAGTGGCTCGAACCATCGATCGCTACCATCCGCCCGTTCCACACCCGGGCGCTGCACGATAAGGCCCGCGCACTGGCGTCGCAACTCCGCCCTTCGCTCCCGTTCGGACTCACCACCGTCGAGGTGCCGCGGTTTCGCGTATGCGCTGCGCGCGGCTCGGAGGTCACCTGGCGTCACCTGGCCGCCACGTGCTCCATTCTGGGCGGATTTCCGCCAGTTGCGATCGATGGCAAATACCATGTCGACGGCGGCCTGCTCGGGGCGCTGCCGTTGTGGCTGGCCGAGGAGATGGGCGCGACTCGGGCGATTGCGTTGAGCTGCCTCACCGGACTGGCGTCCCGTGCCTTGAGATCTGTCACGCACCCGCGCGCTCCGTCCCCAGCTCTGCAGGTGACGTGCCTCCAGCCTTCCCGCAGGTTAGGATCGCTGCGGAGCGCCGTCGTCTGGTCGCGCTGCAATATCGAGAATTGGATCGCGCTCGGCGAGCAGGATGCGATGGGCGCGGTGAGTTCGATTACAATGTAGTGCTATGCCCGTCTTTCGCATCCATGAGATGAAAGATGCGCCTCGGCAGCAGTTCCGTTGGGCCCCTCATGTGTCCGGCAGCGCCGCTGTCAAGCCGAAAGATTACGAGCAGCGGGGCGAGGTCGAGGCTCTGAACGAGTACGATGCATGGCGGCAGCTCCGCGAATCGGGCGCGCCGCTTTCGATCGGCGACCTGCTGGAGACCGCCGACGGGCAGCTTCGCATTTGCAAGTATGTCGGCTTCGAGCCGGCCCACTGGCAGTTGCCGGAACCCAAGCCGCACACCGAACTGGAGAACGCTAACCCCGTCACCTAGGAGCCCTATGCCGGATTATCGTCTCGGCGACATCATTGACGACTTTTGTGTCCGCTGCAAGCGCGTGATGAATCACGCAATCGTATCGGTGATGAACAACGAGCCTGCCAAGGTGCGCTGCCGCACTTGCCACAGCGACCACGACTACCGGCATGAGCAGCCGCCCCCGCCCCGCGTCGATACACGCAAGGCTGCGCTGTTCAACCAGGTTTTGGAGAAAGTGAACCCGGAAGCGCCCGCTGCCGCGGAACCCGATGCTCCCCCGGAGAAGCCCAAGCGAAAGGCCAAGACTTAAGCGGGGCCGCAGCCCTCTTCAGAATTCGGCCGTGAGCCTGACCGCCGCCCAACGCGGCGTGCCGATAGCGGTTCCGGAAAGCAAGCCTGCGAAATTGATGACGTTTAGGCGGTTGGTCACGTTCTCGACGTCAGCCTGCAGCCGGATGGTTCGCATTTCGCGTTTCCAGAGATCCGCTCCGACCGATAAGTCGGCCGATACCGAGGGCCGCACGCGGCCCCGGTCGAAGTTCACGCGATCCAGCACCCGCCGGCCATACTGTTGAAGCAGAAGTTCGGGCGTGCTGAAGTGATCCGCCTCCACCGGCAAACCGCTTCCGTACTCCGCCCCGGCAGCCAGCCAAAGGCGCGGCCTCAGTTGATATCGGAGTCGCGCGCGCACGCTGTTGCGCTGGTCCTGCGTCACGGGAAACTGCTCGTGGCTCTCGAGCAGCGCCGCTGAATTATCGTCGAGGAACAGGCCGCCCGCAATCGGCAGTCTTCCCATTCCCAGCATGTTGGAATAGCTCAGAAATCCCGAAACAGGCCCCCAATCGGGTATCTCGAGCTTCGCTTCGAATCCGTAAATCTCGGCGTTCGCGAACGAAATCGGAAAGCTGATGCCGGTATTGAGCAGCAGGTCGTCGTCCGCAAAGTTGCGGATGTTGCGGCGGTAGTAGCTGCCCTCAAAGCGCGCGTGGCCGCCCAGGGTTTTGGCGAATCCCGCCTCATAGAAGTTTCCGCGCGAGGGGCGGACAGGTAAAATCAGCCCGGAATTGTTCAGCGCGAGCAGGGAAGCGGAGCTGGCCAGCAGCAGGTTCTCGACCGCGGGTGTTTGGAACGCGCGGTCGTAAGATGCCCGCAGCACCACTCCCGCGCCCGGAACGCTCCAGGACGCGGCGAGGCGCGGGCTTACCGCATTCTCGCTTACCACCAGGCTGTAGCGGTCCCAACGCACGCCGGCGCTCAACGTGAGCGAGCGATACCGGATCTGGTCTTGCACATACGCGCTCTGCTCGCGGTCCGCGTGGCGGTCGTTGAACTGGAAGGTAGCCGGAGTGTCGCGGTCGAAAACCCGCGCGCCTGCGAGCCGATACGCCACGATGTGGTACGCGAAATTCTCGTCAATCGAGCGGAACAGCGCATCCGCGCCGAACTTCAGATCGTGCATGCCGTAGTGCGCGGAGAGCGACACCGTTCCATACCCCTCGCGGAAGCCGCGGTTCTGTGAGGGCGCAATCGGCGTGGAAAACGGGTTTGACCAAAGCGCGGCCGTCACATCGCGGCCCGACCCGGCCGCATCGAACAGCAGGTGCGGCGAGATCAAGCGTGTGTACGCGATTTGGCCGCTCGTCTCGCCGGCCGTACGGTCTTGCCTCTGGCCAGCCTGTTCCTGCAGCAACTCATTCGGCACCAGGAAGCCCAGGCGTTCATGCCGGACCTCGATGCGCGTGCGGTTCGAAGCGTCCCAGTCGCGCTCCCACCGCGCGCTCACGCCGCTGCCCGAGCCGTGGTTCGAATAGTTCTGAAGCACCGGCGGATCGAGATAGCGGTCCGTGGTCAGCGCGTTTCCGCTCACGCCGACTGTGTTGTTTCCAAATCCGTACTGTGTTTGAAGCGACCCATTTGCTGTGTCGAAGCTGCCGCCTTCCACGCTGGCTTTGCCGTGGAATCCCGGCCTTGTGTCGCGGATCGTATTCAGTTCCACGACGCCGCCCAATTGACGCCCGTATTCCGCCGGATAGCCGCCGGTGCGCACCACCATCGATTGGAACTCGTCCACGTCCAGCGTGGGGGCGAAGTTCGGGGAGCGGTTGTCCAGCAGCGGGAGGCCGTCGTACACGTATTGCACGC
>CAYMHP010000007.1:0-30982 GCA_964390225.1 uncultured Solibacteraceae bacterium | reverse complement strand
ATACTCCGAACCGCGCGGGTGCAACACCCCGTTAGCCTCCAAGAGCCAGCCGGGCTGTGCGTCCACCAGTTCGATGATCCCTCTGGCCGGCAGTGCCGAGCGCCGGTCGCGGATCGTCTCCGAGCCGATCTGCTGGGTCGCGCCGGTGCGGTCCGGATTCAGCAGGGTCTCCGCGGCGGATACGTCAACTGTGGTTTCGATCGGAGCCACACCCAACGAGATGCGGTACGCCAGCGGCACGGCCGAGCGGATCTCCACCAGTGCCGTCGATGTGGTGAAGCCCTCGCTTTCCACGCGCAGGCGATAGACGCCGAACGGTAGGGCCGGTATGGTTTGCTGTCCATCGACCCCGGTGGTGAACTGTTTTCGAACCTGCGTCGCCTGCCCAACCAGTTCGCCGGAAGCCGCCAACGCGGCTCCGCTCGGGTCTACGACCTGCAGCCGGAGTTCTCCGGACTGCCGCTGCGCGCATAAGGGCACACCTAGAAACAGCAGGGCCACAGCGGAATGGCGCATCTGTGAAGCATTCTACCGGATTGTGGGTGGGATAAGGCTCCGCCTTGTCTATGCGCGCAAGGCAGAGCCTATACGCCATAACCGCGTTCGGCGATCCTTCAGCTATGCTACGGGCTGGTGTTTTGGTTCTGGGTTTTCGTCGCCCCCGCCCTGCTATTGACCGTCGCCGCACTCCTGGCGGAGCACGGGTCCTCGGCCTATTACCGGAGGCGTTTGGGAGAGAACCCGTTGGCACTGCCGCCCGCCAGTGTGATTGTCCCGGTCAAAGGCCCCGACTACGGCCTCGGTGAGAACCTGGCAGCCTTGGCCTCTCTGGATTACCCCGACTACGAGCTGTTAGTGGTCGCGCGCAACGCCGCTGACATCCCGGCTGGCGTGTTACCCCCGCGCGTCAAGATTGTGCTGGTGCACGGCCAGGATCCGCATACCGGAGAAAAGGTACAGAACCTGGCGGCGGCCGTTCGGGCCACGCGCAAACGCTCCGAGGTGTTTGCCTTCGCCGATTCCGACGGCCGCGTGACTAAGCGCTGGCTGCGGGCGTTGGTGGCGCCCCTCTCTGAACCCGGAGTCGGCGCCGCGACCGGCTATCGCTGGTTCATGCCGTACGACTCGCGCTTCTGGGGGCTGCTGCGCGGCGTCTGGGACGCGGCGGCCGTCGGCCTGCTCGGTCCCGGAGATAACCCGTTCGCCTGGGGCGGCGCGATGGCCATCCGCAAGGAGCAGTTCTTCGAGGCCGGTGTCCTGGAGCGCTGGAAAAACACCATCAGCGATGATTACGCGCTGAGTGCCGCCGTACACGCCCGCGGGTGGAAAATCGCATTTGCTCCGGGCGCCCTGGTGCCGTGCTTCGAGCCGATTTCCGCGCGAACCGTTTTCGGGTGGACGCGCCGGCAGATGCGAATCACCCGAGCCTATAAGCCCGGCCTCTGGTGGGCCGCGACCGTTGCCCATGTGTTCTATTGCGCCGGTATGTCCGCTTCCATAATTGCCGCCGTGCTCGGGCACTCCGTCGGCCTCTGGACTCTCGCCGGTCAGTTGCTGCCCGGGATGATCAAAGGCAGCCTGCGGGCAGCGCGCGTCCGCCGCGCCCTTCCGGAATGCGATGCCTGGTTCCGGCGCTGGGCATGGGTGCATTGGGCCGCCATCCCGGCCGCAACGTGGCTTTGGCTGACAGCGCTGCTCTTGTCGGCGTTCGGCTCCACGATTCGCTGGCGTGGGTATTGTTACGATTTGAAACGTGGCGCGGCGTATAATCTCAACGTAAGGGAGGATTTCCGTGGCGAAGGACCGAAGCCCTAAGAAGGAAACCAAAAAGCCCAAGAAGAAACAGAAATAGATCGGAATTGCGGGCGGCCCCCGGCGGCAGTGTGCTGCCGGAGGAGCCGCCCGTGGCTTTCAGGAGTCATTATGCGCACACAGTGGGTAGCCAAACGTCAGAACGATCCAATCCGCACGCAGATGCATTATGCCCGCCAGGGCGTCATCACGGAGGAAATGCAGTACGTCGCGCGCCGGGAAAACCTCTCGCCGGAGGTGGTCCGCTCCGAAATCGCGCGCGGACGCATGATCATCCCCGCCAACATCCATCACACCAACCTCGAACCCATGTGTATCGGGGTCGCCTCGCAGTGCAAGATCAACGCGAATATCGGCAACTCTGCTGTGACTTCCGAGATCGATGAGGAGCTCGAAAAACTTCGCTACTCCGTAAAGTATGGCGCCGATACGGTGATGGACCTCTCCACGGGCGGCGACATTCCGAAGATTCGCCAGGCGATCATCTCCAACTCTCCCGTCCCCATCGGCACCGTCCCTATCTACGAAGCGCTCTCTCGTGTACGCCGCATTGAAGATCTGAACGCCAACGTGATGCTCGAAGTGATTGAAGAGCAGGCCGAGCAGGGTGTGGACTACATGACCATCCACGCCGGCGTCCTCGTCCAATACATTCCGCTGACTACGAAGCGCGTAACCGGCATCGTCAGCCGCGGCGGCTCGATTCTCGCCGAATGGATGGTGAAGAATCACCGGCAGAACATGCTGTACGAGCGCTTCGAGGACATCTGCAAGATCTTCCAGAAGCACGATGTGAGCTTTTCGCTCGGCGATGGCCTGCGGCCCGGCAGTGTGGCCGATGCCAGCGATGAGGCCCAATTCGCGGAATTGAAGACGCTCGGCGAGCTCACCAGGAAAGCCTGGGAGTACGATGTCCAGGTGATGATCGAAGGTCCCGGCCATATTCCCATGGACCAGATCGAGATGCAGGTGCAAAAGGAAAACGAGATGTGCTACGGCGCTCCGTTCTATACGCTCGGGCCGCTCGTCACGGATATCGCGCCGGGCTACGATCACATCACGTCGGCGATCGGCGCGGCCATGATCGGCTGGTATGGGGCATCGATGCTGTGCTACGTGACTCCCAAAGAGCACCTGGGCCTGCCCAACCGCGAGGACGTCAAGCAGGGGATCATCGCTTACAAGATTGCGGCGCACGCCGCCGACATCGCACGGCACCGCCCCGGCGCGCGCGATCGTGACGACCAGCTATCGCACGCCCGCTACCGTTTCGACTGGAAGCGGCAATTCGAGCTCTCGCTCGACCCGGAAACCGCGCAGGCTTACCACGACGAAACACTCCCCGAGGAAGGCTTCAAAGACGCGGCGTTCTGCTCGATGTGCGGTCCGAAATTCTGCTCCATGAACATCTCTTCGAAAGTGGAGAGCTTCACGGCGGAAGAGGCCGAAGCCGTCGTTAACGGCACGTCCCCGGAAATCGTGGTCCGCATCGCGCAAGGCGACTAACTGTCGGTGGCGGGCTGAAGCCCAAAAATTGTGTGGGGCGGGCAATCGTGCCCGCAGCCGGCTTTCAGCCGGAGGCTGAGAGGCTAATCCCACAACTTATGTCGACTTCGCTTTCGGAAGCAGGTTGGCAATTTGCGCTGGAGCCTACTGTTTTGCATGCAAATTTAATACTTTCGTCTCCGCATCTCTACCAGTGGATGGTGGTAATCCAGGGATTGACACTATTTTGGCGTCGGGGATATAATGCGCAACCAGTACGTTTGCATGCATTAAACCGGGGTCTGTAGTCGAAGTCTTTCAACGACGAGGTACGACCATGAGAATTCTCCGAAACAGAGGAGCTCTGCTTCTCGCTATTCTGTTGTGCGCCGCAGCTGTAGTCCCTACCCACGTCTGGGGCCAGGCAGGCACTGCGTCTGTGTCGGGAACGGTCACCGACAGTACGGGTGCCGCGGTTCCCGCGACCTCCATCACGATCAAGAACACGGCAACTTCCGCTACTCAGGCCACCGTCACAGATGGGCAAGGGCGTTATCGCCTGCCCGATCTGCCAATCGGCACTTACGAGGTCCGGGCCGAGAAGACAGGGTTCGCGACTTCGGTGCGTACAGGAGTTGCGTTGACGGTAGGAAGCGCTCCCGTCGTCGATTTCCAATTGGCGGTGGGGCAATCGCAGCAGACAGTCACGGTAGAAGCCAGCGCCGCCCAGGTGGAAACGACCAACTCGGCTGTTTCCGCCCTGGTGAATCAGACGCAGATGCGCGAACTGCCGCTGAACGGACGGAATTTCGAGCAACTGATCCTGCTCGCGCCAGGCGTGGCGACGTATCCCGCCGGAGGTAGCAGCGCGCTCACCTCGGTCGCCAATGCGTATTCGATCTCCGGCACGCGGCCGGAAGGCTACGCGAATATGCTGGATGGCGAGTCGATGCTGAACTGGTGGCAGCGCAACGCCGGCGGCGACGTGACCGGCACTTCGCTCGGCATCGAATCGATCGCCGAATTCCAGACGCTGACCGGGACGTACGGAGCCCAGTTCGGCGGCAACGGCGGCGCCATCAATGCGGTGAGTAAATCCGGCACCAACGATTTCCACGGGTCGGCTTATGAATTCTTCCGCAACAGCTACCTCGATGCACGGGGATTCTTCGACGCCGGTTCGCCTCCGCCCTTCCGCCGCAACCAGTTCGGCGCCAGTCTCGGCGGCCCCATCAAAAAAGACAAAGTCTTCTTCTTCGTGAACTACGAAGGCATCCGGCAGGTGCTCGACACTACGTACAAGAATTTCGTGCCCAGCCCCGCCCTCCACCAGGGCATCGTCAGCGGCGTCCAGTACCCGGTGCACCCGGCCTCGGCTGCCATGCTGGCGCTGTTTCCGCTCCCGAACGCGGGTTTAATCAGCCCGGATGTGGGCGTTTACAACTACGTTGGCGCTCAGAATTCGCCGGAGAATTTCGGACTCGCCCGCGTCGATTGGACGATCTCCGGCAAAGACGCGCTGTTCGCCCGTTGGCAGATCGATTACGGCGAGCGCACCAACTATACCGGACTGGGGCTTTGGCCCAACTTCGATGTCACGCACAACAACTTTGTAACCATCGGTGAACGCCACATCTTCTCGCCCAACATCACGAACCAGTTCACCTCCTCCTATTCGCGTCCGGTCACGGGAGAGACCCAGCCGACTATCCACCAGGCTCTGCAGATCTTCACTCCGCAGCGCCAAGACGTGTACATTGCCATGCCAAACGGCATCGCACCGCTCGGTTCGTCCTTTATCAACCCGTTCCAGTATCTTCAGAACAAGTTCACTGAGAAGGACGACCTGACCTGGATCAAAGGATCCCACACCATCAGCATCGGCGCTGCCTTCCGGCGCGAACAACTGAATCCGTACGCGTATACGTATTGGAACGGTTTTTACATTTTCACCAGCCTGCCAAACTTCCTGAGTGGGAATCCGTTATCGTTCACCGGCGCGCCGAATGGCGGAACCAATACGTACCGCGCCGAACGGTTGATTTCCTTCGAGCCCTACATTCAGGACGATTGGAAGATCAACAGCCGCCTGACCCTCAATATCGGTCTGCGTTACGGGTTTGAATCCAATCCGATCGAGGTTCACAATAACTTCTACAATGTGGTAGGCCCGCCGTTCGGAACCGAGTTCCAGAACGTGTCTCATGCGTATACCAGCAATCCTTCGGTTCACAACCTGGATCCCCGGCTCGGGCTGGCATGGGACGTGGCGGGAGACCACAAGACTTCCGTGCGCGCCGGTTTCGGGATCTTCCACGACGTGTTCCAGACGTACACGTTTTCTTCTGCCTACCTCACCCAACGCCCATACCTGACAACCAATCAATTCTTCAACAACGATCCCGACTGGCCCGTGCCGTTTGTCGGCACCAGCGGGACTCCGCTGCTGAGTCTGACCAACGGGACATATTACGGCACTCACACCACGCCCTACACCATCGAATATTCTTTGAACATCCAGCGCGAACTGCCCAAAAATACGGTGCTGCAGGTCGGTTACGTCGGCACCCAGGGTGTTCACCTTCTGGCGTTCCACGATTTCAACGCCCCTATACCGACCATTGACAGCAAGGGAGTCATGCACTTCGCGTCTCCCGACCCGGTTCAGAAGACGTCTTTTGGAACGCCGGTGATGAACCAGAATCCCCGGCCCGATCCGGTCTTCGGCGCGCTGGATATGACGGACACTACCAGCCATTCGCACTACAATTCGCTCCAGGTCGGTTTGTCACACAGGATGTCGTCGAGCGTCGTCTTCCAGTTCTCCTATACCTGGTCGCACTGCATCGACAGCGCGTATACGTACGGCGGCTTGGGGGGCAACAACGGGACGTCCGCCAATACCAATCCTTACTACTGGAATAACGACGTAGGAAACTGCAGCTACGACTTACGGCACATCGTTTCCGGCAATCTTGTCTATCTTCTTCCATTTCGAGGCAGCCGGTTGAAGGAGGGTTGGCAACTGACGGCAGTTGAGGCATGGCATAGCGGTGTTCCGTTCTCGATTAGCGAGGGCGATCAGGCCGATTTGGGCAACAACTTTGGGAGCGCGCGTCCGAACGTGATTGCCGGCTGCGACGTGTATGCCAACCAGAACGTGCACCAGTGGTACAACCCGAAGTGTTTCGCTCCTTCGGAATATGGCACGCTCGGCAACATGGGAAGAAACGTCTTGATCGGTCCGGGCTTCTCGAACACGGACTTCGGCGTCATGAAGAATACGAAGATCAACGAACGGGTGAATCTCCAGTTCCGCGCCGAGCTGTTCAACATCTTCAACCATCCGAACTTCAACGTCCCAGGTAGTGGGGCATTCAACGCCGGGTCAGCCCAGACCAACTACCAAGGGACGCTGAGTCCGACAGCAGGACAGATCACGTCGTTGGTAGGCACCGCCGTGACCGGCGCCGCCCGGCAAACGCAGTTCAGCTTGAAGCTGTTGTTCTAATTCGAAGCGTCGGGGCGGTGAGCAGCACCGCCCCGGCGTTACCTTCCCGCCGCGAACGCGAGCCCCGTTCGCGCCGAATCAAAGCAGGATCATCCCTTTGCGAATGCCGATGGCGACCGCTTCGGTGCGGGTCGAGGCGTTCAGTTTGCTCAGAATTGACGCTACGTGAAACTTTACCGTGTGCTCGGAGATCTGGAGTTTCCAGGCGATCGTCTTATTCGCGGCCCCGTCAGCCACCATGCGGAGCACCTCCAACTCGCGCGCGGTCAAAATGGAAGCATCGGCGGCGGTCTGGCTCGCATTCGAGGTGGACAGCATACTCTCCAGGTCGGCAGGGTCGACTACCGCGAGACCGCTCGCCGCGGCGTTCACGGCCGCCAGGATCTCGGCCGCGGATGCCGTTCGGGGAAGCACGGCACGCACTCCCAGGCGAATCGCGTCGCGCGTCCACGCGGGCTGCTCTTCGGCAGTTAACAGGATAACGGCGGCGTCGGTCTCGGCCGGCGGCGACAAGCCGTGAAATGGCACGTCCGTCAGGATCACGTCCGGCCGCACCACCTCGACCGCACTCAAATCGGCGAACGATCCCGCCAATTCGAGCGCGGGCTCAGCTCCGATCAGCGTCTCCAACCCCGCACGCACGATCGGCGAAGCGGCGGCGATGAGCACGCGGGTCACGCCGCCTCCGCCCGAGCGTGTGCCGCGTGACGCAGAAACGCGCGGACATCATTCGACGGAACGGCAACGCCGAGGCCGTACACGATGGCCGTGTTGATCCCGATCACCTGGCCTTTGGCATCGGTGAGCGGGCCGCCGGAATTCCCGGGCGCGAGCCGGACGGTAGCTTGCACCCAGCTCTGGCGGCCCATGCCCGGCAGGCTTCCCACTGAATGAATCACGCCCGTACTCAACACGCCGGCGAAGCCGAGTGGATTGCCGACGGCAACCGCGACCTCGCCGGGGCGCAAGGCATCGGAATCGCCCGCCGTAAGCGCTGGCAAATCGCCGGCCGGCAGCTGCACCGCGGCGAGATCGCGCCGCGGATCGTGCGCGATCAAGGGCGCGTAGAACTGCCGGCCGTCCCAGAGTCTGACCGAGACCCCAGTCGACCGGACCACATGCGCGTTCGTGACGATCAGGCCGTTTGCGCTCCAAATCACGCCGGAGCCTCCGCCCCGGTCGCGGCCGCCGGAGAACACCTGCACGGTGGCGCGGCGCAACCGTTCGGCAATTTCCGCGAAATCGTACATGTCAGTCCCTCCGCGGCCGTTCGCCGATGGTGACGGCCACCTGTTTCGATTCGCCGCCGCGCAGCAGTCCAACTTCGATCGTCTGCCCCACGGAATGTGATTCCAGCGCCGTTTGAATGTCGTCCGTATCCGCGACCGGTTTCCCAGCGATGGTCAGAAGCACGTCCCCGATCAGGACGCCGGCGCGCGAGGCCGGCCCTGCCGACTCCAGCGAGAGAACGATGAGCGCTCGACGGTGGTCGGGCAACTCGACTGGTTGCAGCCCCACCCCCAGGTAGCCCCGGGAAACCCGTCCGCGGCTGAGGATCTCGTCGAGTACGCGGTTCACGGTCGCAGCCGGTACGGCGAGTCCCGCGATGCGCGAGAGCGCCGAAGTGGCGATGCCGACGGTGGCAGCCGCGGAATCGACCACCAGTCCGCCCGAAGAGCCCGGATATAAAGTGAGATCGAGGCGGATGTATTGATCAAGGTGTCCCCCACGCCAGGTGCGCCAGGGGCCGCTCACCGCGCTGATAATGCCCATGGTGGCATTGACGCCGGAGTCCTGCGACCGCCCTATCGACAGCGCCAGGGAGCCGGGCCGTGTGCGGCTGGCGATTCCGGCCGCGAGCGGCTCGCCGGCTGGTTCCTTCAGCTTGAGAATTGCGAGGTCGGTCGGCGGGTCGCTACCAGCTAAGGTGGCCGGCTGATTCGTGCCGTCGGGCAGCGTGACCGTGATCTCATCCTGCCTGCGGATCGTGTGCTCGGCCGTGATTATAATGCCGGGACGCCAGATCACCCCGCTCGATGAGAAGCGCGGTCTTGCATGTACGGCCACGACCGAACGGCCTGCCAACTCTACCGCACCGGCGACGTGATCGGAGAACACGGCTAATTCGTCTTTCATGATTCCTCCCGTGTTTCCAGAATGCCGCCCGAGGCCGCGCATACGCATCGGCATTGTGGCTAGAGAGGCCCTGGTAAAGAGAGCAGGTCAGCGAACCGCAGTGGAGGTGGTCGCGGAGCCCGGAGTGGTTGTGATCATGGCGGGAAGTCCGCCCTGCGGCGTAGACGCGGCAAAATAGCTTTGCCCGGAGAGGCTGCGATAGATCGCGCCGGCCACGCCGGCCGCTACAGGTCCGCTCACATTCCTGCCGCCGGTCAACATCACGACAACAACGAGTTGGTGCCGGTCCACGTCGTTGAACGAGCCGAACCAGCCCATGTGGCTTGCGGCGTGGAAATCCGTGCACGTCCCCGTTTTTCCGAGGATCGGATCGCCGGGGTCGCCGCCGGCGCGCCGCGCTGTTCCGAAATCCACGGCCCCTCGCATACCGAAGCGG
This sequence comes from uncultured Solibacteraceae bacterium, assembly GCA_964390225.1. GTDB lineage: Bacteria > Acidobacteriota > Terriglobia > Bryobacterales > Bryobacteraceae > PSRJ01. The sequence goes on along the minus strand of CAYMHP010000007.1, from coordinate 21,602 downwards.
ATATCGGGAATGCCGTTGCTGACGGTATCGAGCGTCCGCTTGACGCGAGGAGTGAACTGTTCGATTTCCGCGGGCGTGCGAGGATACTGCAGGTAATATAGCGTGCCGCCATTGGCGATCGCGGAAAGCAGCGCGGCCAATTGCAGGGGCGTCACCGAGAAGCCTTCGCCGAAACTCGTCATCAATCCGACTCCGCCCCATTTGGGAGGCTCGTCCGCGATCGTGCCGGCATGCTCGCCAGGAATGTCGAGGGCGGCCTTTTCTCCGAGGCCGAGCAATTGCGCGTACCGGGTGACCCGCTCGAACCCGAGCCGATTTCCCAGCGTCGCGAAGTATTGGTTATTGGATTTCGCGAGCGCGGTGGTCATGTTGAAACGGGTGAACCGGCCGATGTTGATGAACGTATCGCGGTCGATCACGTTCTCGCTGAGCGCGGCCAGCGAAGTGACGAGCTTGATAGTGGAGCAGGGCGTGAAGCCACTCTGTAGCGCGAGCTTTTGATTGACGATCGTAAGTATGCGGCCGCTCGTCGGATCGACCACCACAACACTTCCGTTCATCGTGCCGAGCGCGGCCACTGCGGCGCGCCGAATCACCAGGTCATCGCCGTCGACGTTATCGCCCTCGGTGGGATCCACGGGGGGTGCCGACCATTTCTTCTTGCGGGCTTTTTTTCGAGTAGCCGATGTCCGCGCGGGCTTCCGCAGGCGCGTCATCGCTGCACCTGTACCATGAAACAGAGCGAAAAGAAGCAGTGGCGCAATAAAATAGCGTTTCATGCGTGGCGCGCACCTTAAATCACTCGAATTGCGCCGAGTGACGATTTAATTTCAACGCCTACCTGAGGAAGTATTATACCTGGGGTTCACCGGGGAAGGGGTTCCGAATCTTCGGGGGGTGCTACCCGCATCGCGCATCTTTTCGAGGGCCGCCCCCTGAAGAGGTCAAACCACCGTCCAAAGTTTTTTATCGAAATCAATAGAAACGGAGGTGTGTCCGTACGTGCCTGTGATCTTGATTGGGACGTCCGACCCTCGGCGCGGCTGCTTTGGTGCCATGCGCCAGCGCGGAGACGCTAGTGGATCCAGCATGGGGCCGGAGCGGTCGGGCTCCACACCCGTCGACTTAAGGCCGGATCATGTGGAAGCGGTCGCGAGTTCGTGTGTATTCGCTGCCACCCATACGGCCGATCGCGCGTAGCTTGTCGGCATCGATCCGGAAATTCTCAAACACGATTTCGTCGATATGAAAGCGCAGCACTTCTCCGATGATCAGCGTCCCACCCAGCGGCCGCGTGCTTACCTCGACCAACTGCACGAGCTTGCACTCCATGTTGACGTGCGATTCGGCGACGCAGGGGGGCTGGACGAGTTCACTGGGTACCGGGGTGAGTCCCGAGACTTCGAATTCGTCGACGTTTGCCGGATACTCGCCGGACGAGAGATTCATCTGTTCGGCGAATTCCTCGCTCACAATATTGACCACGAATTCTCCCGTTGCCCGCACGTTCGCCAGGGTATCTTTCGAAGGCACCCGGAAGCCTGTCGAGAAGCAAACTGTCGGGGGTTCCGCGCAGATCACATTGAAAAAGCTGAAAGGCGCAAGGTTGCGGACGCCCGCCGCTGAAATGGTGGAGACAAAGGCGATGGGGCGCGGCACGACCGAGCCAATCAGGAGCTTGTAAGTATCTCGCGCAGCGGTGGAAGACGGATCGACGGCAAGCTTGGAGGAGGTCATAAAAGGTCAGTATCCATCAGAGCACACATAGGCCGGCAGTTCGGCAGAGGTGGCGTGTCGCCTGGCTCGTGCCCACGCCGCGTTGCGCGAATGCGAATCCCCGGTCGGTAATTCCGCCGGAATGCCATTGGTTACGCAAATCTGCTCCCGGGCGACAACCCCCAATTCCCGGAGACTCCCTCGCCGTTATACTCTATCTCGATAGCGCGCGTTGAAACCGCGCTCTTGAACGATGCTCCAGGTCGAAGGAGGCCCGATGAAGCTTTCGAAATACGCAACATGCGCATTCGCGCTCTGCGCCACTGCCGCCACGATGTTCGCCGCCGATCCACCACCGTGGGCCTACGGTTTTGAAGGCCCGCCGCAACCGGGCGCCACCGCGCCCCCTCCTGGTCCCGCCAACACGGATCAGACCCCGCGCAGCCTCCCCGGCGCCAAGGGGCAATACCCTCGTGCGCAAATCGCCAACCGCTTCGGCCCGGCCGACTGGTTTCCCGAAGACCATCCCACGATGCCCGACATCGTGGCGCACGGCAAGCAACCGCAGGTGTGGGCGTGCGGACTGTGCCACTATCCTAACGGGAAAGGCCGCGCCGAGAATGCGGGCGTCAATGGACTTCCAGTCGAATACTTCATCCACACGATGCACGACTTCAGGGACGGCAACCGCAAAAGCGCCGATCCGCGCAAAAACAATACCAACCTGATGATGCAGTTCGCGAAAAACATGACGGATGACGAGATCAAAGCGGCCGCCGAGTATTTCGGCTCCATGAAGTGGACGCCGTGGATTAAGGTGGTGGAAACGAAAACGGCGCCCAAGGTGAAGCCCAACAACGGCCTGTTCCTGATCGAAGGCAAAGAGATGGAGCCGCTCGGGAACCGCATCGTGGAAACGCCGGTGAATGCCGAGGCGACCGAAGTGCTGCGCGATCCGCACTCGGGTTTCACCGCTTACGTGCCCGTTGGCGCGGTGAAAAAAGGCGAGGCGCTGGTGACGAAAGGCGGCGGCAAAACCGTTGCGTGCGGCAATTGCCACGGCGCCGACTTGAAAGGGCTTGGTCCTGTGCCCGGTCTGGCCGGCCGCTCGCCGAGCTACCTGATGCGCCAGATGTATGACATGCAGCAAGGTTTCCGGAAAGGGACGTGGACCGAGCTGATGAAGCCGGTGGTTGCCAATCTGACGACCGACGACATGATGAACATCGTCGCGTACACGGCGTCGCTGGCGCCGTAGAGTCCCGTATTCAGGAAGCCGTGCGAAAGGCCGGTCCGACAAAGGGTCGGCCTTTCACATTGGAAACACTGCGGAACCGTTTTCCAAGCGGGGTCACAGGGAGCTTCGCAATGCAGGTGATCTCCCGTCTCTATCGCGTTGGAAGCGATCTGCGGCGAAGCCCTCTTACGCGTCTTCCCGGAAATTGGAGGCCCGTACTGTTGTTGAGGGAAACCTGATCAGCGATGCTCCGGGGACGCAATTCTGGATGGTTTCGTCGGCCAGAACGGTTTCCAGATTCCGGCGGGCCAGCCGCGCGTGCTCCCGCGCGAGCGCTTCCGCCCGCGTGCCTTGCCGATGCTCGATGGCTTCCAAGATAGCGTGGTGCTGCTCCTGGCCAATGATGAGCATGGCCCCCGCCTTCGGCAGCTTCGATCGCGCAAATACCATCGCGCTCGGCGCCGCGAACGGAAGCGCCTTCACGTGCTCCAGAGAGCGGATCAACATAGGACTTTTGGCAAGCTCCGCCAGAGCACTGTGGAAGGTCTCATTCAAATCCATGTACGACGCGAATGAGTCAGCAGTATTTAAAGTGACGGCATCCATCTGCGACTGAAGGGCGCGAATGGGAGTCAGTTCGGCGGCGCCGGACAGGCGTTCGGCCGCTAATCTCGCGGCCGTGCCTTCCAATACGCCTCGCATTTCGATGGCGTCCCAAATATCGGCCGGCTTGAACTGGCGAACAGAAAACCCGCCGGAAGGTGAACCCTCCAGCAATCCTTCGTGTGCCAGCCTTTCCAGCGCCATGCGGATGGGCGTTCGCGAAATGCCCAGGCGTGCGACTAGCGGCAATTCCGAGAGGCGCTCCCCCGGTGAAAAGGCTCCGCACAGCAGCAACTCGCGAAGCTGCAGTACCGCGCGGCCGGTTTGATTGGGAATGTCAGTCACGATCTGTATACAGAATCGTACGACGACCGCTTTCCAGGATGCAATGCCCAACCAAGGCGCCTGCGCCCAAAATTTCGAATATCCGCCACTCTCTCAGCGGATTAGCACATGTTTCAGCAACTTACGAGGGAGTGAAGTTTTTCCTTGACATTGTGAGGACCCTCGCATAGACTTCCTTAAATTGCATACAAGTGGTATGCAAGGATTTTTTCAGGGGTTGAGACTAGCGCAACGGGGTGGAATCGACATGCGTACGATCAAAGCATTTGTGTGGTTGTTCTTCGCGGTCTTGTTTACGATCGCGGCGTTTGGGCAAAGCGATCGCGGCACCATTACTGGCACCGTTTCCGATCCCGCCGGCGCGGTGGTAGCAAGCGCCGGAATCGAGGTCAAGAACGCGGAAACCGGCATTGTTTACCAGACCACCGCCACAACCACTGGCAATTACACGATCCCTCAAGTGCCGGCGGGGCAGTACGAACTGACGGTAACCGCGCCCGGTTTCAAGAGGTACATCCGGCAGAACATCGAGTTGGGCGTCGCCCAGACGGTGCGCCTGGATGTGAACCTGGAGGTCGGAACGGCTACGGAATCGATTACAGTCTCCGCGGAAGTCTCGCTGCTTAAGACCGAAAGCGGCGAATTGAGCCATACGATCCAGGCGCAGCACCTGGTTGATCTCGGGTTGCTCGGCATCGGTGGAACGTTCTCCTCGAGCCAGGGCATGCGCTTTTACCAGGCGGAAGTGTCGCTGATTCCCGGAGCCTCGGCGCCGGGCTCGGGTTTCGTTTTTGGTGTGCGGGTGAACGGCGCGCCCAACGGCACGCAGCGCACCCAGATTGATGGCATGGATGGCACCAACCAGATCAACGCCGTCCAGGCCGGCACCGGAGCGAGCGTGGATGCGATACAGGAAACCGCCATCCAGACCAGTAACTTCGCACCCGAATTTGGCTCCGTCGGCGGCGGACTGTTCAATATCACGATGCGCTCTGGAACCAATCAGTATCACGGCGCCGGTTACGATTATTTATCGAACGAGGCATTTAACGGATCCACGCCGTTCGTGAATACCCGGCAGCGCATCCGCCGCAATGATTACGGATTCAACGTGGGCGGCCCCGTGCGCATTCCGAAAATCTACAACGGCAAGGACCGGACTTTCTTCTTCTACAATCGCGAGCAGTACCGCGAATCCTTTGTTGTGAACGACACGTACACCACAGTGCCCACCGCCGCCTATCGCAACGGGGACTTCAGCAAGGCCATCACCGGCGCAAACCTCGGCACCGACCCGCTGGGCGCCACCATCCTGGAAGGCATGATTTACGATCCGCTCTCGGTGCGGAATGTCAATGGCCAACTCGTACGGACTCAGTTTCCCGGCAACATCATCCCGCAGGACCGTTTCGACAAGGTTGCGCTGGCAATTCAGAAGCTCATTCCAGATCCCACGAATGGCAACAGCGCCCTGAATTATCTGCCGTCGTTCCCAAACGACCGGGTGACGACCAATGAATCGGTGAAGATCGACCACCAGTTGAGCGCCAAGACCAAAATCAGCGGTCTGTTCCTGACGAATGCGAGCGCGTCGCAGTATTCGCAGAGCCTGAACGGCTCCGAAGGGCTGCCCCCTACGATTACCGCGACCCGCGGCACTTTCAGCAGGTCGCAACAATGGCGGTTGAATTTCGACCACACCGTGACCCCCACCCTGCTTCTGCACCTCGGGGCGGGAATTTTAAATTACCTGCTTGATGATCACTCGCCCAATACGAATTTCAACGACAGCAGTATTGGATTAACCGGGGTTCCAAACCCAGGCGGACGCTTCCCCGGCATCGGCGGATTGTGCGCCTCCGGCTTTGGCACGAACACTTCGCCGTGCACGGGCACAGGCGGAATGGGGAACATGGGGCCTCTCGTTTTCGTTCCGGGCACGGGACCGGGGACGGGCGCTCTCGGCGCGCAATCGGTGACCAAACAAATGACGCCGACTTACCAGGCGTCCCTAACTTGGGTGAAGGACAACCATACATACAAGTTCGGCGGCGAGTTTCGCGAGTTCGGGTATCCGCTGTTGGCTTTGGCCAACACGAATGGCCTGTTCGTTTTCTCTGCGAGTCAGACCGCTCAGCCCTACGCTCAATCCACGACGATCAATGGCCGCACCGTGGGGTTCCCTTACGCCAGTTTCCTTCTCGGCCTGGTGAATAACGGGGCCGTGAACCCGCCGGCTGACCTGCGGACCGGAAAACATTTCATCTCCTTCTTTGCCCAGGATTCCTGGAAGATTACGCGCAAGCTGACGTTCACTTACGGGCTGCGCTACGACTACGACACCTACCCCAAAGAGCAATATGGCCGGTTACCCACCCTGGATCCGAAACTGGCGAATCCAACCGCGGGCGGACGTCCGGGCGCCATCGTTTACGAAGCCACGTGTCACTGCAGCTTCGCCCACAATTATCCGTACGCATTTGGGCCCAGGCTCGGAGTGGCCTACCAGATCACTCCGAAAACCGTGTTCCGCGCCGGCATTGGAATCGCCTACGACGGCACGGCCACCGCGCAAACCGGAACTGCCAGCGCAGCACCCGCCAACAACTTCACCGCGCCTGGATTTGGCGATCCGGCGATGACGCTGGCCGGGGGGGTGCCCCAGAACTACCTCCTGCCTTGGCCAAACTTGTCGGCGGGGTCGTATCCCAACCCCAACTTTCCTAATTTTCAGAACGGGCCAACCTCCGTGGTGGATCAGAACGCCGGCCGTCCGGCACGCCAGATTCAATGGAGCGCCGGCTTCGAGCGCGAAATCTTCACCAACATGGCTCTAGACGTCGCATACGTCGGCAATCGGGGCGCATGGTGGCTCAGTACCATCCTCGACAACTACAACGCGCTGACTCCGCAAATCCTGGCCGCCAACGGGCTCGATATCAATAACGCGGCAGACAGGGCCATTCTTCGCGCGCCCATCGGATCCACCGCGGCCGGCCGCTTCCAGGGCAAGCTGCCCTACGCCGGCTTCCCCTTGAGCTCGACGGTTGCGCAATCTTTACGGCCGTTCCCACAGTTTACGACCGGTTTGCAACCGCTATGGGCGCCGCAAGGACGCACCTGGTACGACTCGCTTCAAGTGAAAGTCACGAAACGGTACTCGCATGGCCTGATTCTGGATTACGCCTTCACTTGGGCCAAGGAAGAGCAACTTGGCGTGGAATCGACTCCAGGGACCACGGTCAATGATTTTCAGAACCGGATGCAGAACAAATCCATCTCCGGATTTTCCCGCCCCTTCGCCAGTGTGATCTCAGCCAACTACCGCCTCCCCAAATGGGGAGCGAATCGGTTCATCTCGCAGGTGGTACGCGATTGGACCATCGGTTCGGTGCTGAGCTATGGCAGCGGCCTCCCGATTCTTTCGCCCACCTCGACCAACAATCTGAGCACGCTGCTGTTCCGCCCCACGTTCTTTAACCGGGTGCCGGGGCAGCCGCTGTTCCTCAAAGACCTGAACTGCCACTGCATCGATCCCACCAAGGACCTGGTGCTCAACCCGGCCGCCTGGAGCAACCCGGCCGACGGGCAGTGGGGCACTGCGGCGCCGTATTACAACGATTTCCGGTACGAGCGGCGCCCGGCCGAATCGATGAGCCTGGGTCGCATCTTCCGTTTCCGCGAGAGCATAGCGTTGACCGTCCGGATGAACTTCCAGAACATATTTAACCGGACTAACCTGACCAATCCGTCAGCGACCAACCCCTTGGCGCCCACGACGTGCACCGGCGGCACCGGCGCTGCCTGCGCGAACCCCGCTACAGCCGGCAAGCTCACCGGCGGATTCGGGTTTATTAACTACGTCGGTGGCTCGACCTTTCTGCCGCCCCGCCAAGGGACTCTGGAAATGCGGCTCTCATTTTGAAGATGAATATGCCGCCGGCCCTGAGATCGCTCGAATGAAGAAAACCTCGTTGAGATACTTATTCACGGTTGCCATCCTGGTTGGCGGGTCCCCCGTCCTATTTGGCCAATGGCTCGGCTATGCGACTCCGGGAGTGCCCCGCACTCCGGACGGAAAGCCGAACCTCGCCGCCCCGGCTCCGCGCACACCCGACGGAAAGCCGGATCTCACGGGCATGTGGGGATGGGTCAACATCGGGCCGCCGTGCGGCGCCCAATGTACAGACACGCAAATCTCCCGGGAGTTTGGCAATATTGCCGCGACGCTCAAGAATCCTTTGCCGTACCAGCCCTGGGCCGCGGCACTAGTCAAGAAGAGAAGCGTCGAGCAGGGACTTGACCCGAACGTTCACTGCATGCCGCGCGGAGCGCCGCGAATCTGGACCGACGATTACTACAAACGCATTTTCGAAGTGCCCGGCCGCGTCGTCATCCTGACCGAACGCAACATGCAGTACCGGCAGATCTTCACCGATGGACGGGCGCTTCCAAAGGATCCCAACCCGACCTGGAACGGGTACTCGACAGGGCATTGGGAGGGCGACACCCTGGTAGTGGAAACCAGCGGTTTCCGTGACGATCTGTGGCTGGACGCCCGGGGCGATCCACTGACCGAACAGGGCAAAATGATCGAACGGATCCGGCGTCCCAACTACGGGAACCTCGAAGTCGAGATTACAATCAACGATCCGAAAGCTTACACGGCGCCTTGGACAGTGAAGCTGAACCAGCCTCTGGTGCTCGACAGCGAACTGATCGATTACTACTGCCTGGAGAACGAACGCGACTCGCAGCACATGCGCGAGCAGTCGCCAATCGGGACTCCGCAATAGGAGCTACCGGCAAGGCGATACGAAAACGTTGCGGCGCGGGAGATGCGGAGTCCTACACCTGGCCCCCACGCTTCACCTGGACGAAAACACAAGAGGCCTCCTAGTCTGCCCCAGGATGAACCACTGTGAGCCCGGCTCCGTCCAGTCGTGTTACCGCGTCGCTACCCCTAACCGGCTTGCTTGACAGGAGTTCGGGCGAAAGAATAAAATATGCGCATTCTGTGCAGAGGGGTATTGGTGCGCCATTTTATCGATTCCGCCGCTCTGCGGCCCGCCAAAACTCCGAAATGCAGGTAACCCCAGGGTACTTAAATTCGCCACAATGAAAAGAATTCTTCCGCACGAAAACATCTTTGCGGGTGCGCGGCGGCTCCAATCGCCCGGCCCTCAGGTGATTCAGTGAAATCCGGAGGCGGCAGGTGAAGATGAAAGCGAAAGCTACCGTTTTAGCAGCGAGCCTGGGTTTGCTAGTTTTCGCGGCGCCGGTTCTGGCGCACCACTCGTTTGAGGCCGAGTACGACCAGAACAAGCCGATGAAGGTTACGGGCACGGTCACGAAGATGGAGTGGACTAACCCCCATGCCCGCTTCTATGTCGACGTGAAGGACGAAAACGGGAATGTGACCAACTGGAACTTCGAACTCGGCAGCCCGAACGTGCTGACGCGCCAGGGCTGGAAGCGCGATGCGCTGAAAGTCGGCGACATGGTGACCGTGGACGGATAGCTGGCTAAGGATGGATCGAAAATGGCGAACGCCCGGCGCGTGACTCTGCCGGACGGCCGCAAGGTGTTTGCAGGCTCCTCGGGGGACGGTGGTCCTCAGGAAGCCGCAAAGTAAGTGCACCGGTAGAATTTGAATTTCTGGAGGAATGCGATGAGAGCTACGTTGGGTGTGTTACTCGCGGGGTTGGGTCTGCTGGTCTCGGCGATGCCGGTGCTGGCGCACCACTCTTTTGCGGCCGAATACGATGACAAGAAGCCGATCACACTGAAAGGCACCGTGACCAAGGTGGATTGGATGAATCCCCACATCTGGCTTTACGTGGACGCGAAAGACGAAGGCGGCGCAGTCACGCATTGGCAGTGCGAGGGTGGGCCCCCGAACACCCTGACGCGCCAGGGATGGACCAGGAACTCTCTACAGATCGGTCAGGAAGTGACCATTGAGGGCTTCAAGGCGAAGGATGGCACGAATACCTGCAATTCCCGAGCGGTTACCCTGCCGGATGGAAAGAAAGTGTTTGCCGGGTCGGCTGAAGACGGCGGCCCCAACGGCCGCAAGGGTGGCGCGCAGTAGGCGCGACCCTCGCGGGAAGAGTGAACAATCGTCGTAGCGTCGGTGGAAGCGCAAGAGAGATCTCCGTCGGAGGTCTCTTTTCGTTTCTACGGCCGTAAGGTTTTACGGAACGAGGAGAATTTGTTTATGAGAGTCCGCTTTCTTACTTCAATGGCCATGGCCGGGGCAATGCTCGCAGGCGCGCCGTTTGCGGCCAGGGTGGCATATGGCCAGGAAGCTCCCTCGAAAGCCCCCACTGGCCCGGCCCCACGACTGAATGGAAAACCGGACCTCAGCGGGCTTTGGCAGCGCCCTTACGTCCCCGATATGACGGCGACCTCCAGAAACGGCAAAGACCAGGTCGCCGATGCGTCTCTTCCGGATGCAAAGAGCAGCGATCCCAAGGCTCCGCCAAAGAAGGAACTGCCCTTCACCGCGGAAGGCAAGAAGGTCTGGGAAGCCTACGATCCGGCCAAGGGCGACTACACGGGAAGCTGTCTCCCGTTCGGCCTGATGCGGTCCATGAACTCCCCCGATCCGATTCAGATTATGCAAAGCGACAAGTACCTGGCGCTGCTCTATGAACAGAACACCTGGTTCAAGGTGATTCCGATCGATGGGCGAAAGCATCGGGATCAAGTCGCCACCTGGTTTGGCGATTCGGTGGGCCATTGGGAAGGAGACACGCTGGTAGTCGACACGGTGAATTTCAACGGCAAGACGCGGCTGGATACGATCGGGCATCCGCATAGCGATCAGTTGCACACCATTGAGCGCTTCACGCGTACAGACGCCGGCCACATCGCCTACGAAGTCACCATCGACGATCCGAAGTACTTCACGAAGCCTTGGAAGAATACCCGGGTGTTCACGCTCCGTCCTGATTGGGAAATCATGGAGTACTCCTGCGAAGAGAACAACAAGGATTTCCTCGAAGGCCACATCAAGGGTGGTCTAAATCCGACGGAAGGCAAATAGCCGCCAGCTTCGCCGCGAACCTCCTGCCTGAGGTTGTACGGTACCCTGAAACGAAGGGCACTTGCGGTTATGGACGGCGCGGATTCACGGCGTGACTTTCTTTCCCACCTCGCGCTCACTGCGGGAGGGTTGGCCTTAGCCGGCTGTGGTCGCCCCGCGGCGTCTCCAACCGAGGCAGCCGGCGGGCCCAAATCCAACGGGGAAGGCGGGCCGGCCGACGTCACTCTGCGCATCAGCCCAGTGCTGGTGGATATCGCCAAGGACCATACCATCAGCACCATCGGATACAACGGTTCCGTTCCCGGCCCGCTGATCCGGTTGCGCGAGGGCGTGCCCGTCACAGTTGATCTGTTCAACGAAACCGAGACTCCTGAACTTGTACACTGGCACGGGCAGACGATCCCCGCCGAGGTAGACGGTGCCGCCGAGGAGAAAAGCCTCATCGTGCCGCCGAGAGGCCACCTGCGCTACCGTCTGACGCCCCAGCCCGCCGGCGCCCGCTTCGTGCACACCCATGTGATGCCCATGTCGGATCTCAGCCGCGGAACATATACGGGCCAATTCGCATTCGTCTACATCGAGCCGAAGAGCAATCCCGGCCAGTACGATCAGGAGATCTTCCTCGCCACGCATGAGTGGGAGCCCTTCTACACCACCGAGGAAGAAGAAGAGGAAGAAGACCAGAAGCAGCGCGAAAGAAAAGAGGCCGCCAAAAAGGACGAGAAGCCAAACGGCTGGGAGATCGGTTATCAGCGCTTCACCATCAACGGTAAGTGTCTCGGCTTCGGCGAGCCGGTGCGCGTGAAGCAGGGGCAGCGCGTGCTGTTCCACTTTCTGAATGCCAGCGCGACGGAAAACATTCAACTCGCCCTCCCCGGACATCAATTTCAAGTGGTGGCCTTGGACGGCAACGCCGTCGCGCGCCTACAGATGGTGGATGTGCTGGAACTGGGTACGGCGGAGCGCATCGACGCCATCGTCGAAATGAAGAATCCGGGCGTTTGGGTCCTGGGAACGCCGAAAGACGACGATCGCAAGAACGGTATGGGGATCGTGGTCGAATACGCGAACAAACGCGGCACGCCGCGGTGGATCAAGCCGCCCAAAAAGGCGTGGGACTACACCGATTTCGGTGATACGCGCGCACATCCCAACCCGGACGAAATCATCAACCTGATCTTCGGCAAGATCAACGGCGGGACCGGAGGTTTCAACCGTTGGACGATCAATGGAAAAGGTTTTGACCCGAAGGATTCCCCGCGGATGCTGACCAAGGGACGGCGCTATCGGCTGGTTTTCGATAATCAGACCGATGACGCGCACCCCGTTCACCTGCATCGCAACAGCTTCGAACTGACGAACGTCTATGGCAAGCCGACCGGTGGCGTTCTGAAAGACGTCGTGCTGGTGAAGGGATTCCGGAAAGTGGAGGCCGATTTCACGGCCAACCAGGAGGGCTTGACCCTGTTCCATTGCCACCAGCAGTTGCACATGGATTACGGCTTCAAACTGCTGTTCAACGTGGCGTAAATAGCGCCGGCGGTCTTCGCCGCCGGCAAGGCTTCGGAGGGAACACCGGCGAGACTGCCGGCGCTGCTCTACGCCATCGACTTCCAGTTCTTCACGAGGTGGTCGGCGGTGCGCCAGGCGAGCGCCTGGATCGTCAGCGTGGGATTGCGGGCGCCGCTGGTTCCGAACACCGAACCTCCCAGCATTCCCAGGTTCGGCGCCTCGTGCGAGAAGCCCCACTTATCTACGACGTTCGCCTCGGGGTTATCGCCCATCCGGGTGCCGCCGTAAGTGTGAGTGCTAAGCCTTGGGCCAACGGGATTGCCCTTGGTGATCGCAACGGCGCCGGCCGCCTTGAACCATTCCTCCATCTTGCTCTGGGCATAGATGGATGCCAGGCGCTCATTCTCCTTCGGGCCACTGGTGACCCGAATCACGGGGTCACCGAGCGGATCTTTCACCTCCGGGTCGAGGTCGAGGTAGGTGTTCTCGTAAGGGAAGCTGTTGGCCTGCAGATAGGAGCCCGCCGTGCGGTTCGCGTTCTCGTGAATCCAAGCCTTCCATCGGGAACCCCACAGCGGAGCCTGGCCGAAGGTTGGTGTGGAAGCCGAGGCGATCGGATGCTTCTCCGTAAACACGGTCATGCTCGCGCCACCGATAAACCCCAGCCCGGAGTGGTCGAAACTGTCGTCGGCCCACTCGTCGATGACCACGCCTTGCGAGAGAATCGCGCCGTACCAGATATTCAGATCCATCGGGAGCAACGCATTCACGCCCGAGCCCGCCTGTGCGTCCCAATGGCCGAAGTAATGCTTCCCGACCTGGCCGTGGTTGTTGGAAAGGCCGTTAGGGTATGCCTTCGATTTCGAGAGCAGCAACAGCCGCGCGTTCTCGTACGTGTAGGAGCCGACCAGCACGACCTTCGCCGGCTGGAAATATTCCTTACCATCGCGAATGTATTGAACGCCGGTTATCTTGCCGTTGTTATCGGAGAGAATGCGGGTGACCTGCGCATTATCGAAGATGGTCAGGTTCTTGGTTTTGAGCGCTTCCGGGATGGTGGAGAAAGAGGTGGAGTTCTTCGCGCGCAGGTGGCATCCGCCGCGATCGCAGTAGCCGTGATAGCCGCAAGCGGGGCGGCCATTCCGCGGCTGAGAATTGATCGCCGCCGGGGAGTGGAACGGCTTCCAGCCGAGCGACCGGGCGGCGGCTTTCATGTGCTCCAGGTAATCGCAGGTGCGCAGCGGAGGCATGGGGTACTCGCGCTGCCGTGGGCCTTCATACACGTTGCCCACCGGATCGAGCACGCCTTTGATGTTGCCTGCCTTGCCGCAGACGCCGACCTCGTGCTCGACGGTGTCGTAATAGGGCTCGAGATCGTCATAGCTGAGCGGCCAGTCCTCGACCGTGGATCCCTTCGGCAGATAGCTCGCGCCGTAGCGCCTCTTCACCTCGGAGACGGTCTTGAAATCCCAAGGTTTCAGCCGCCAGCTCTGCGCGTGATAGTGGATGGAGGTGCCGCCCACCGCGTTCATCATCGGGCTCGGCCCGCCGCGCTGCGCCGGCTGATCGGGACTGGTTCGGAACGTGGGCGCCTCGCGCCGAATCTTGTTGCCGGTCGTGATCAGCCCGCGAACATTGTTGTGAAGCTCGTCGGCGCGAAAATCCTTGTTCGGGTCCATCCAGGTGCCGGCTTCGATACCGGCCACCTTGAGCCCCGCACGAGTCAACGGCAATACGGCGACTCCCCCCGCCGCCCCCAAACCGACCACCGCTACATCGACCGGCCTGAGATTAGTGGCCATTGTGTTCCGCTCCCCACGCGGACCGGTGAAATGGCTCGACTTTGACGCCCATCTTCTGCATTTCGGCGGTGGTGGCCAGGCGTGGGCCGGGGTATTGGATCAGATCCCACCCAGCGAAGTTCTTGTTGCCACCGTAATGCGGGTCGCCGAACATGCCCTCGAGCGTCAGCCGGCGTACCCGGTTGAAGAAGGCGCGGGCATTGGGGAAATTGGGAGCCTCGCCCGTGTCCATAGCAGTGAGCAGTTCATCGCGTTTTTCTGGCGAGAGGTCGGCGAAGGGCGCGTCGTACTTACCGCGCGCAAAAGCGTCTACGCCCGCAAGGCCTTCCAGGAAGTTTGCCTTTTCCGGAGCGAGATAACCTGCCAACTGTACATTGATGTAGTTGGCGGCTCCGCACTCCACGGCGCCGGGGCCCAATTCATCCTTCGGCACGAGCCGGTCTACGAACGCCTCCAGCGTGTGCAACCGCGGCGCGGAGAGCGCCGTCTCCGGTGCTTGCGCCTTGGCGGTCAGGGCAGCAACCGGCACCAGCGTGGCGCTGGCAATCACGGTGCGCCGCGTGATCTGGGCATCCTTTTCTTCAGGCATAGGCATAGCGTACTCCTGCGCCACTTACTTCCCCACGAAGTGGCCGACGTCGCGGTTGTTCTCTTCGCAGATATATTCGATCAGCTCGGTGTCGGGCTGCAGTTCGGCGGGTTCGTGAACCGTCCAGGGCTTTGTGTATGCCTTCGGATCGTCTATCGTGATTTCGACGTCCATGTGCCCGAAGTCCTTGCGGCGATACTTCTCGGTGACGTGCAGCGCATCGGTGACGGGATGCCCGTTTGTATCCAGCCAGCCCTTGCCGTTGAACCCGGTCGTCTCCACGACAAACGCATCCCCATCCCATTTACCGACGGAATACCCCTGCCAGGTAGGATTCGGATCTTTGGGGAGCGCCCGGCCGTCGGTAAAGACCTGGCGGAAAATCGTGCGCGACTCATAGAGAATCAACGTCACGCCGGGCGTCTCCACGATCTTCCACGGCGACGTGACCGCGATCTTTTCCGGAATGATGGAGGGCAGGCAGAAGTTGTTGGGGTCGTCCTTGCCGCGATCGTCCATGCGCTTTTTGTATTCGGCAGCGGCCCAGGGCTGGAAAGGAACGTCCTTCAAATCCGCGGCGATATTGATCAGATATTTGAGCCCAGGCACCATCCAGATTCCCGAGAGGTCGGGCTTGCCGTCTGCCTTGCGCGGCGCGGGCGCGCTCAGATTCGGCTCGCCACTCTTGTTTCGCGGGATCCCGGGAGTTTTGTAATCGAGCCACTGCGCGAATGCCGGAGAGGACAGGAGAATCAGCGCGGCGCACGCGGGAAAACGAAGAAATGTTCGCATCTATGTCGACCTCTGATTTTCCGGCAATTATATCGAAGTTGGGAGCGCCGGCGGTCGAAGCCGCCGGTATTCGTCAGCTTACGGCGGTCCGAACCGCTTCTTCCAGGTGTTCCAGGCCGCCGGAGAAGAAGTGATTCTCTGCTTCGATCCAGATGAGTTGTTTCGGTTCGGCGGTTTTGGCGAAGAGCGCTTCGAGCGAAGGCCGGGGTCCGAACTCATCATTCGTGCTCTGCACGAAGATCTTCGGCTCGCGGCAGACTTCCAGGTAATCGACCGAGCCGCGTTGGGTCGAGAAGCCCGCGGCCATGAGAAATGTGGCGCCACCTGTGGCGCAGCCCATGCGCGTGATCACGGCTGCGCCGAAGGAAAATCCGGCGAGCGCGAACGGCAGATCGGGATACCGCTCTCTAAGCCATGTGAGCGCGGCGCGGGCGTCTTCGATTTCTCCGGCCATGTGGGCGTGTTCCCCTTGGCTTTGTCCCACGCCGCGGAAGTTGAAGCGAAGCACTGCCAAACCCGCGCGCCGAAGGCCGCGTGCCATGCGGTAGACCACCTTGTTGTGCATGGTGCCCCCGTAGAGCGGATGGGGGTGACACAGCAGCACGGCCTGCCGCGGCGCCTGGTCTTCCGGTTCCTCCAGCAGCGCTTCGAGCCGGCCGGCGGGCCCGTCGAGGAACAAACTCTCGATCCGGCGCGCCACGTTAGTTGGTGCGATAGTTCGTAAACTGCATGTCGATGCCAAAATCGTTGTTACGTAGTAGTTGAATCACGCTTTGCAGCGTATCGCGATCGCGGCCCGAGACGCGCACAAAATCGCCTTGAATGGAGGCCTGCACTTTCAACTTGCTGTCTTTGATCGTCTTCACAATCTCGCGCGCTTTTTCGGTCGGGATACCCTGCTGCAACGTGATCTCGCGGCGGACCGTCGAGCCGGCCGCAGGGACGATCTCCCCGTACACCAAACCCTTGAGCGGCACCTTGCGCTTTACGAGCTTGGACTCGAGAATATCGATCACGGCTTTGAGCTTGAACTCATCCTGGCTGACAAGCAGGATCTTGTTTTCTTTCTCTTTCAACTCGATGCTCGAGTGCGAATCCTTCAGGTCGTAGCGAGTCACGAGCTCTTTCTGCGCCTGCTGCACGGCGTTGAGTACTTCGGGAATTTCGATCTTGGATACCACGTCAAAAGTGTTGTCGGGCATGTCGGTAAGCGATTAAGACTTCGACTGGGAGCCGGGCGTCGGGTCGGGACCTTCCGGCCGGCTGAGATTCAATCCCAGGATGGAGGTGGAACGCAAGCGCACCGGACTGACGCGCCGTACGGTCTCGGTTCGCGGAGAGGCGGCCGGCGGGACCGCCGGCAGGGGGTCTTCGGGCTTCACGGGAGTCGTCACGGGCACCGGTGGAAGCGATGGAGCTTCGCCGGCTTCGGGCCGCTTCGCCGAGAGCGCGCCCACAACCCGCCGCGTGATTTCTTCGACGATGACGCCCATCGCCGCGTCGAGGGCCACCGTGACGGCGGCGCGCACCTGTTCGCTGTCGACCACGGCGACAAAAGGCGCTAGCGGTGGTTTCGTGGTTGCCGCAGTCGCGGGTTCCTCGCCGGTTCTGGCCGCGCGGTCGGCCGCGGCTGCCTCCGCTAGCGGCTTGATGGCTGCGATCAGAGCGGTGGCCTCGAACGGCTTCTTCAAAGTGCCGTCGGCTTCCACGCGCTTGGCCTGCTCCGCATCAAGCGGCTCCAGCACGCCGGCCGTGAGAATCACTCGCACGTGGCGATGGCGCGGGCTCAACTTGAGATAGTGGCAGATATCGAACCCGGTCCGCCCAGGCATGACCGTATCCGCGAGCACGACATCGGGGTCGACATCATCCAGACGGATCAGCGCGGAATCGGCATTGCTGACGGCGACGACTTCATAGCCCTCATCGACCAGGATGCGTTCGCCCATCCGTTGCGCGTGCGGGCTATCGTCCACCAGCAAGATACGGCTCATGGTTGCGGCTGCGCAGGCGTCGCCGGCGCGGTTGTAGCCGGAGCAGCCTGCTGCGTTTGCTGGCTCGCGTTCTTTTTCGATTTCTTTTGCTTCTTTGCCGGCGCCACGTGGTTCGTAGGCAGCGGCTGTGAGGCGGAAGTTGCCGCCGCATCCGGAGCCGCGGCAACTGCCGGCGTCCCGGTTGCGTTCTGTCCAGGAGGATTGGCCCGCGCGTCGGGATTGTTGTCGAGCGCCGATGTGTCGCTCACCACAGCCGCATTGACGTCCGCCGTTACCCCGGTCGCCCCCGTCGCGCTCACCGGCACGCTGACAGGAACTGTGGGTCGCAGGCCCACGTCCGAAGGAGTTCCCGATTTCGCGGCCATCCTGGTATCGGGCCGGCTGCTGAAAAGGCCGAAAACGTGAGTCGGTACGCCTGCCTTATTGCGGTTCTCCAGCTCAAACTTCATGCGCGCGACCGCCGTAGGATCGGCCTCCGGCACCGGCCGGTTCATCGCCTGCAAACGTTGTTTGGCGGCTTCCACGTGATCGCTCAGCGGGTAGTCCCGCACCAGCTTGCTGAACGCGGCAACCTCCCGATTCTCGAACCGATCTCCCATATGCTGGTAAGAGTCGGCGAGAGTCCAGAGTGCGTCATCGGCACGGCTGAAGAGCGGGAACTGATCGGTGAGCGCCTGCAGACGGTTGGCTGCTGCAGGGAAGCTGCCCTTGGTGTGATAGAAGCTGCCGACTCGGAATTCGGCGTCGGCCAGAACTTCCTGGATCTCACGCAGCTTCTGTTGCGCTTCCGGCGCAAATTTGCTGTTCGGGAACTGGACGAGAAGCTGGTGGCACTCGTCTTGAGCGCGCAAGGCGTGCATCGGATCGCGATCCGCCTTCTCCATCTGCTTGTAGTGAATGTCGCAGACCTTCTCCTGGGCTTCCGCCGACTCTTCCATGGAGGGATAGAAGAGAATGAAATCCTTGTATTCGGCCTCCGCCTGCGCCAATCCGTGCGCTCCACCCTCCCGGTACCAGCTATCGGCGATGGCCAGCTTGGCCTTGGCAAGGTACTCGCTCGTGTCGTAGGTATTGATCAGCGTCTGCAACGTGAGTCGGGCAATCTCGTACCGGCTGTGCTCAAGGTCTTTGACGGCCTTGTCGAAGAGAACCTTGTCGGGCTGCTGCGTGTCCTTCGTAATCGGATTCTCATACGGATGGCGCTTCAGACCGCAGGAACTGAAGAGAACGGACAGCGCCGCAAGCGCCGCCGCGGAAACGATAAAATTGCGAAGCTTCATGAATTCACCCAAACAACTCAGCACCGGATCGCGTTGGCATTAGCCGCGATCTCGCGCATTTCGCGCACCGTAGCCTCCGGGTCGGGACTGTGAAACACGGCCGACCCTGTGACGATCCAGTCACACCCGGCGCGAACCACTTCGGCCAGATTATCACGATGCACACCGCCATCGATTTGGATGGGCAGCGCCAGTTTCTTCTCCCGCCGCATCCGATCCAAGCGCCGTACCTTCTCCAGCGTGTACGGGATCAAATCCTGGCCACCGGCTCCCGGATTAACGCTCATAATTAGCACGTAATCCGCCACTTCGAGAACATCTTCGAGTGTCGAAACTGGTGTGGAAGGATTCACTACTGCACCGGCAAGAAGGCGTTCGGATCGAATCATCCGCAGCACGCCGTCGAGATGTGGGCAGGCTTCCTGATGTACCGAGATGGAATCGGCTCCAGCCTGCACGAATGCGGGGATGTGCCGTTCGGGAGCCTCGATCATCAGGTGCACGTTGAGATGCATGCGCGTGATTTTACGGATCGATTTAACCACCGGCGGGCCGATCGTAAGGCCATCGACAAAATGGCCGTCCATCACGTCGAGATGGAGCATGCTGGCGCCGCCCCGCTCGACGCGCGCAATCTCCTCTGCCAGTCGGGCAAAGTCCGCGGAGAGGATTGAGGGAACAATTTCAACCATTTGCGGGCTGCTCTGATTTTATCACAGCGGCGAAAAACCCGTCGCCCGGATCGCGTCCGGGTACACGCCTCATCGTGCGAACAATCAGGCTCGAAGGCACCGTTGCGATCACCTGCTCGTTTTCTTCGGATTCGAGTGAGCAGGTCGAGTACACAAGCAGCCCGCCGGAGGCGAGGGCCGCTCGCGCATTGCCGAGGAGAGCGACCTGCCGCGAATGCAGATGGACCAGATCTTCCGGGGAGAGGCGCCACTTGATCTCCGGGTTGCGTCCCAAGGTCCCGGTTCCGGAACACGGCGCGTCGACGAGAATGCGATCGAATCGTCGGTTGAATGGAAGCGGACAGGTGCCATCGAGAACCACGAACTCGGCCCCCAACCCGCGCATCTCGCGAATCCTGTGCCAGTGGATGTCGCACGCGACCGCACGGACGCCGGTCTCGAGTGCCTGGGCTGTCTTGTTGCCCGGAGCGGCGCAAATATCGAGAAAAAGCTCGCCTGGCCGAAGCTCAAGCAGGGGCACGATTGCTTGCGAGCCGATATCCTGGATCCTGCTGCCGGCGGGCGTGATCCGGACATACGTTTCCGGTTCGGCAAGCGCGGCTCGTGCGATCTCCGTGGCCGTTTCGCCCCCGAACTGGTGTTCCCAGCGGGCCAGCAGCCACTCCGGCATGGACAGTTCTACTTCGCGGCTCGGCCACGCAACCGGATCGCGGTTCACTTTTCGCAAGACGGCGTTGACAAAACCCGCCGCTGAGGATTTCCGCGCGCGGCGGACCAGATCGACGCTGTCGGCTACGGCGGCGTGCGCAGGCACCCGTTCCAGGTAGCGCAATTGAAAGATCCCCATGCGCAGCGCCGTTCGCACTTCCGTGTCGAGTCTCTGCCTGCGTCCGGAGTAGTGTTCGATGAGGAAATCGAGCTGCGCACGAAAACGCAGCACGCCGAATACGATTTGCGAGGCAAGGCCGGCGTCGCGAGTGTCGAGCGCGGCCCGCAGCAGCAGGTCGGAGGCATACCCGCCCGCCTCCACCTTGCGCAGAATGTCGAAAGCCGCGTTCCTGGCGGGCGCCGGCATGGCATTGGAAGAGTAACAAATCCCAAGACTTGCAGGCACGCGCTATAATCATCGGTTGCTTAAGCCAGCAGTCGATTCCGGAGGCACTCCCCAGTTTGCCCGAATTGCGTAAGGACCCCGTCACGGGGCGATGGGTGATCATTGCGACCGATCGCGCGAAACGGCCCACCGACTTCATCCGCCAACCCGTTCCACCGCCGGTAGCGCGCATCTGTCCCTTCGATTACGGAAACGAGCATAAGACGCCCCCTGAGTTGCTCGCGTATCGAAACAGCGGCACGCGCGACGAGCCGGGCTGGCGCGTGCGCGTAATCCCCAACAAATTCCCCGTGCTCGGCATCGAAGGCGATCTGAATCGCCAAGGGGAAGGGATGTACGACAAAATGAACGGGATCGGCGCGCATGAAGTGATCATTGAGACTCCCGATCACGCGGCCACCCTGGGAGAAATGGCCGAACGGCAGATTGAGGAGGTCCTGTGGGCCTTTAAGGAGCGGATCAACGACCTCAAGCGGGACCGGCGCTTCCGCTATATTCTGCTGTTTCGGAACCATGGCGAAGGCGCCGGCGCGACGCTCGAACATCCGCACTCGCAACTGATTGCGTTGCCTGTCATTCCCAAGCGGGTCAAAGAGGAAGTGGATGGCGCGAAGCAGTTTTACGATTTCAAAGAGCGGTGCATCTTCTGCGACATTGTGCGCGAAGAGATTACCGCCGGTACGCGGCTCGTCATCGAAACCGACCGGTTCACCGTGGTTGAGCCGTACGCTCCGCGTTTTCCTTTCGAGACCTGGATTCTGCCCAAGCGCCACGAATCCCATTTCGAGGACAGCGACGCGCCGACGCTGGCCAATCTGGCATGGATCGTCCGGACGACGCTTCGGAAAATCGACAAAGTGTTGGAGCGGCCACCC